>NZ_JBFUMH010000198.1:0-8171 GCF_054049475.1 Microvirga sp. P5_D2
TGCCTGCACCGAGCGTCCAACCCGTACGGGTGTCGTCGCTGTTGGAGAAGAAGTCGTTGTTGTCGTCACCGCCGCCGTAAGCGAAACCGCCGGTGGCGTAGATGWGGGCGCGGTCGAAGGCCACACCGGCGCGAGCGCGGACGGTGCCGAACCAATCAACGCCGCCGGCAACACCGGCCGGACGGAACGCGTAGGCATTCCAAGCAGCCGGATAGATGGCCGTGCCGTTGTCGCCACCGAGGTCAGCCCACTGAAGGTCGGCTTCAACACCGACGACGAAGGAACCGATCTGGTAGTTGTAACCGATCTGACCGCCGCCGACGAAGCCGTCGCCTTCGCTGTCGCCGAAGGTGATGGTGCCAGCGGGCGAGCCCACGCCAACCGCGCCGCCCGGAACGAAGACGGCAGCGTTGTTGTCGTCATTGTGCCAGCCGTAGCCAGCGTTCACACCGACGTAGAAGCCGGTCCAGGTGAAGATCGGGGCAGCCGCGATGATCGGGGCCGGAGGAGCTGCGCGCATGGGCAGATCAGCAGCCGAAGCAGCTCCGGCGAAGCCGAACAGGGCTACGCTGGCGAGGAGAATTTTCTTCATGGTTTCTCTTTCCTTATCGATTTCGTACCCGCCTGGTCCATGGCGGTCCTGGATTACGCTGGGTACTATCCGTTTATAGAGCGACAACCTGTCGAGGTCTGTGACATCACGAACACAGCACCGAAAGGTACTGTGGCGGTAATGTGGCGATGCGTGCATGTTTCCCCTTGCGGCCTCGCTGGAGACTCCAACGTATAACTCGGCAGTTAGTTCACGGAAGCAGGCGAAAAAATGTCTTTTTCTTGGCAAGGTACTCTATAACTGATACGTGATTACAATACAAAGGATGAATAAATGCACAAAAGTGCTCTTGTTACAGGCGGAGCCAAGAGAATCGGGCGCAGCATTGTCGAGCGTCTTGCCCGTGACGGATATGCCGTCGCGATTCACTGCCGCCGGTCTTCGGACACCGCGGAGGAGATGGCCGTGCGCATCCGCGGGGCGGGCGGCAAGGCTGTCATTGTACATGCCGATCTCGCCGATGCCTCAGCCGTCGACCGGATCGTCGACGACGCCGTGCGTGCGCTGGGTGGCCCGTTGACGCTTCTCGTCAACAATGCGTCGGAGTTCGAGCCGGATGAGGTGGAGACGCTCACGACCGAGCGCTGGGACCGGCATTTCGCCGTCAACCTGCGCGCTCCGGCTTTCCTCGCACGCGACTTTGCACGCCAGCTGCCGTCCGATCGCGAAGGCTCTATCGTCAACATCGTCGATCAGCGCGTCTGGAAGCTCACGCCGCAATTCTTCTCCTACACGCTGACGAAGGCGGCTCTGTTCAGCGCCACGCAGACCATGGCCCAGGCGCTCGCGCCGCGCATCCGCGTGAATGCCATCGGACCTGGGCCGACGCTCTCGAACGAGCGCCAGGGCGATGAGGATTTCGCCAAGCAGGCGAATGCGGTTCTCCTCGGGCATGGTGGCACGCCGGAGGAGATCGCGGAAGCGGTGGTCTATCTCGCCAACGCGCGCAGCGTTACGGGCCAGATGATCGCCGTCGATGGCGGCCAGCATCTCGCCTGGGAAACGCCCGACGTGGCGGGTATCAAGGAGTAAGCGCGATCGCCGAGATCAAGCGCCCGTAATCGGGCTCCTTGCGATGGGTGGTGCGGCGATAGCTGAAGAACCGTTCCTCGTCGGAATAGGTGCATAGATCGAGATTGGTGAAGCTGCCCACACCGGCAGCCTTCAGCCGCGCGCCGATGAAGCCGGGCAGGTCGAACATGGCATGGTCCGGCGTCTCGGAGGGGCGGAAGAAATGCTCGTGTCCCGGTGCTTCCTCGGCAAAGCGCGCGACGAATTCGGGGCCGACCTCATAGGCCTTCTGGCTGATCGTCGGGCCGAGAACCGCGACGGTGCGGCTGCGGTCTGCGCCCAGCTGCTCCATGGCGTCGAGGGTCGCTTCGAGCACGCCCGTCACCGCGCCGCGCCAGCCCGCATGGGCCGCGCCGATGACGCCTGCCTCATGATCGGCAAACAACACCGGGCCGCAATCTGCCGTCGTGATGGCAAGCGCGAGACCGGGCGTCTTCGTCACCATGGCATCCGCCTTGGGGCGCTCGGAACGCCACGGGCCTTCCACGAGCGCCGCATCGGGTGAGTGCACCTGATACACGCTGATCAGCGCATCGGGCGCAACATCTACCGTCTCGGCCATGCGGCGGCGGTTTTCCTTCACGTGCTCTGCATTATCCGACGAGCCGATGCCGCCGTTGAGCGACGCATAGATGCCCTCCGACACGCCGCCCTGCCGCGTGAAGAAGGCGTGGCGGATCTTGGGGAGATCGGTAAGGGCGGGAGCTTCGATGAACATGGCGGCTTCGGAGTTTTATGAGGATGCGGGGAGATGCGGCAGGCCGGGAACGGCCTCGATGGATTCATGTGTAACGGCTAAAACCTTAAACAGCTCACCCATGCCTGTCGCGCCGCGCTCGGTGAGGCGGGCGAGAGCGCTGTCGATATCGGCGGCCTGCTCCGGCGTGGCGCGGTTCTTGAGGGATGCGGCACGCGCGTCGATGCCGAGAGCCAGCAGAAAATCGCCCTGCGTGCCGAGCCCGTGAATGCGCAGCCCCTCCGATGCAGCGGCCTGCGCGAGCCGATGAAAATCCACATGGGTGGTAAGGTCGGCCTCACCCGGTTCGTCCAGAACATCGACCGGCTTGTGATCCTTGAGCGCCTGCAACGTGTCGCCGAAGGCAGGGCCCCAATAGCCGTAATCGATGACGAGCGCGGCACCCGTGTCGCGGGCGAGCTTGCGCAACAGAACCTGCATGATGTCCAGCGACGCGCCGGGCCATTCGAGGATATCGCCCTCGCTCAGAGGATTGCCGAGGGCCGGTTCCGGCTCGGGGCGCAGGCCGAAGATCAAGAGTTCACCGTCGAGCCCCACCAGCCGCTCGCACCAGCCGCGATCGGTCGCGAGGAATTGGCGCACGGGTAGCGCATCGAAGAACTCGTTGGCGACGATCAGTGTCGGGCCAGGCGGCAGGTCGTCCACGCTCTCATGCCAGTGAATGTCATGGCCCGAGGAGGCGAGGGCGGCCTGCTGGCGCTGCCTCAAGGATGGGCTCGTCTCAACGAGATGCACCTGCACGGCTTTGGCGAAATCAGGCAGGAGCCGTGCGGCGCGCAAAAGATCCGCCATGAGCGTGCCGCGTCCCGGCCCCAGCTCGACGAGATGCACGGGAGCAGGGCGCCCCATGCCGTTCCAGACCTCCAGCATCCAGAGGCCGATCAGCTCCCCGAACATCTGGCTGATCTCGGGAGAGGTCGTGAAGTCGCCGGCCGAGCCCAAGGGGTCGCGGCTGGTGTAGTAGTGCTGAAGGCACAGGCTCATGTAGCGCTCGACCGTGATCGGCCCCTCGAGGGCGATCAGCTCGCGCACATGATCCGCGAGCTTCCTCATGCCGCCTCGACTGTCTTTGCGGGCCGGGTGTAGCCCCGCACGGCAAGGACGATCACGGCCGCGCCGACGAGGGCCATGGGCACGGAGAGCACCATCCCCATGGTGATGCCGCCGCTCAGGGCCTGGACCGAGGAGCCGAAGAGGAAGCCGAGCTGCGCATCGGGTTCGCGGAAAAACTCGCAGACGATCCGCGCGATGGCATAGCCTAGCACGAAGATGCCCCCGAGCAGGCCGGGCCGCCTGAAGCCGAATATGCGGGCAGCGATTGCCATGACGATGAAGAGGATCAGCCCCTCGCCGAACGCTTCATAAAGCTGGCTCGGGTGCCGGGGCTCTGGGCCCGCATGAGGAAACACCACCGCATAGGGAAAATCCGGCGCGGGCCGCCCCCACAGCTCGCCATTGATGAAATTGGCGATGCGCCCGAAGAACAGGCCGATGGGCGTGACGACGGCCGCCATGTCGAGCATCGCCAGCGCATTGAGATCGCGCCGCCGGGCGAAGAGAACGATGGCGAACACGGCGCCCAGGAAGCCGCCGTGAAACGACATGCCGCCGCGCCAGATCGCGAGCATTTCCAGCGGGTTCTGCAGATAGGTGTGGAGGTTATAGAACAGCACGTAGCCCACCCGTCCGCCCAGCACGACGCCGAGCGCCACCCAGACGATGAGATCGTCGATGTCCGTGGGCTTGGGCTGGCGCAGGGGCGTCCAGAGCTCCGTCTTGGCGGCAAGGCGCTTGGCATAGAACCAGCCGCCGAGGAGGCCGGCCACATAGGCCAGAGCGTACCAGCGGATGGCGAAGGGGCCGATGGAGAAGGCGATGGGGTCGAGGATTGGGAAGGAGAGAGGCATGTCTGGCCTTGAATGAACGCCCTGCCATTGGACCCGGTGGGGACTGATCGTCAACCCTGTTGCAGTTTCGGGATTTTAAGACCACATCTGGCTCACCCGGGCCTCGCGCTCCTTAAAATGGTACGGACTGCACACATGACCCAATCCTCCAACCGGATCTTCGATGAACTCGCCCGCTTCGCCACGGACGCCGCCGGCGCCGCGCAGGGTGTGCGCCGGGAGGTCGAGACCGTGGTCCGCAGCCAGTTCGAGCGCCTGATCAAGGATATGGATGTCGCCACCCGCGAGGAGGTGGAGGTGTTGCGCGAGATGGTGATCGCCGCCCGCGAGGAGAACGAGCGGCTGGAAGCCCGCCTCAAGGCTCTCGAGGAGAAGCTGGCCGGCAAAAAATCCCCCGCAGCCTGATCCTGGCGGGATACGGCCCTGCTTCCAGCGGGACCCTCCTGTTGTGGACAGGTTCGGATGGCGCATTGTGAGCGCGGCTAAAATCTAAGACTGTGATTCATGAGCTGATTCGAGCCGGAAGTGACAAGAATCCTGAGTGCCTTCACGTATTCAGGAAGCTTTTTCAAATAAAGCTTGGGTTAACGAAACGATATTGCCTGCTTCTGTTTACCATATTCAGGCAATCGAGCTTCTTGGATCGACATGTCTCAGCATCACATCGAAATCGATCGCCTGGAACATCCACTCGACATTGTCGAGCGGATAGCTTCACACCGGCATTGGAGCTTCGATCGTGCGGAAGCCGACGAAATGTCGATTTCCGTCGCCGGGCGCTGGGCCGATTACGACATCGCCTTCACCTGGATCGAGGATGTGGAGGCCTTGCACGTGGCCTGCGCCTTCGACCTGAAGGTGCCCGAGCGGCGGCGGCAGGAGGTTCTCCAGCTCATCTCCCTCATCAACGAGCAGCTTTGGGTCGGCCATTTCGACCTGTGGAGCACGGAGAACGTGGTCATGTTCCGTCACGCCCTGCTCCTGGCGGGCGGCGCCGACCCGACCCAAGGTCAATGCGAGACCATGCTGCGGGTCGCGGTTGAAGCCTGCGAGCGCTATTTCCAGGCCTTCCAGTTCGTGATCTGGGCCGGCAAGTCGGCCCGCGAGGCGCTCGACAGCGTGCTGTTCGAAACCGAGGGCGAGGCTTAAAAGCCCGCCACCGCAGCATCCGAAGCACTGAAAAGCCAAGGCCTGCCTCGACAGGGCAGGGCGGAGTATGGATGATGCGGCCAAAACCTCATCCATGCTTCGGGAAGTGCTCATGTCGCCTCAATCTCACGATCTGCCGTCATCTCTCATCCTGGTCGGCGCCGGCAAAATGGGYGGTTCCATGCTGGAGGGCTGGCTCAAGGTCGGTGTGAATCCGAAGGGCGTGATCGTCGTCGATCCGCGCCCCTCCGATGAGATGGTGCGCTTCTGTTCCGACAAGGGCATCGCGCTCAATCCCGCCAGCGTTTCCCCTGCCGATGTGCTCGTGCTCGCCATCAAGCCGCAGATGCTCGATACGGCAGCACAAGATCTCAATCGCTATCTTGGGCCTCAGACGCTCATCATCTCGATCCTCGCAGGCAAGACCATCGGCGACCTGAAGACGCGCCTGCCCTCTGCCTCGGCCATCATCCGTGCCATGCCGAACCTGCCCGCCAGCATCGGACGCGGTGCAACCGGCGCCGCAACCAATGCCGAGGTGAGCGACAAGCAGCGCCGCATGGCCGATGCGCTGCTTTCAAGCAACGGCATCGTGGAATGGGTCTCGTCGGAAGATCTCATCGATGCGGTGACCGCCGTATCCGGCTCAGGTCCGGCTTATGTGTTCCACCTCGTCGAGTGCCTTGCTGAAGCGGGTGCTGCGGCAGGGTTGCCGCGCGATCTGGCGGAGCGCCTTGCGCGCGCCACGGTGACGGGTGCAGGCGAACTTCTCTTCCAAAGCGATCTTCCGCCCGGCACCCTGCGCCAGAACGTGACCTCGCCCGGCGGTACGACGGCGGCGGCGCTTGAAGTTCTCATGGCCGAGCCGAACGGCATGAAGGCGTTGATGCGCGATGCGGTGGCTGCGGCAAAGCGGCGTGCTGGGGAACTCTCCGGCTGATGCCATGGCCGTGGCGTGAAGAGCGCCTAGATTACGCCTTCAACGATCATTTCAAGGAGAGATGTCATGGCGGATGCCCCGTCTGATAAGCGCAGAGCCATCATCGACGCTCTGATGAATCTGGCGGCGACGCGACCGTGGAATGAAATCGAGCTCGGCGACATCGCGCAGACAGCCGGCGTGTCGCTCGCGGAGTTCCGCGATCTCTTTCCCTCCAAGGGCGCGGTGCTCGGAGGCCTCTCGCGCGTGATCGACCGTCAGGTGCTGGGGGAAACCACCGACGATCTCGCGGGCGAACCTGCGCGCGAACGCATCTTCGATGTGATCATGCGTCGCCTCGATGCGCTCGAACCCTACAAGCCGGCCTTGCGGCGCATTTTCCGCGAACTGCGCTACGATCCGCTGTCGCTTGCGGCATTGCATCAGGTCGCGGTGAATTCCATGCGCTTCATGCTCGCGGCTGCGGGGATTAATACGGAAGGGCCGCTTGGCACGCTGAAGCTTCAGGGCATGGTCGCCGTCTATTCCAGGACCATGCGCACATGGCTCGACGATGACGATCCGGCGCTGGCGCGCACCATGGCCAGCCTCGATCGCGAGTTGCGTCGTGGCGAGCGCGTGGTCGAAGGCGCGGAAGATTTCCGTCGCCTGACCGCGCCGTTGCGCGCCATCGGCCGCGCCTTCGTGGAGGGCCGCCGTCCGCGCAGACGCGAGGAGAAGCCCACGGAGAGCGGCGATGCGGATAATCCCGCGGCAGCCATCTGAATATATTGATCAAGGGGGTATCATGGATCAGTCACAATCAAACGCAGCGACCATCACGTTCGACGATTTTCTCAAAGTCGATATCCGCGTCGGCCGCATCGTCGCCGCCGAACCGTTTCCGCAGGCGCGCAAGCCCGCCTACAAGCTGACCATCGATTTCGGTTCTGATATCGGCACCAAGCGCTCGTCCGTGCAGATCACGGTGAATCACAAAATCGATGAGCTTGTGGGCACCGAAGTGCTGGCCGTCGTCAACTTCCCGCCGCGCCAGATCGGCCCCTTCATGTCGGAAGTGCTCACTCTCGGCGTACCGGATGCGAATGGCGACGTGATGCTCATTCGCCCCGATCGCGAGGTGCCGATCGGCGGGCGGTTGTTCTGAGCAATTGTTTGTTGTGTCTCTAGTGTCATCCCGGACGGCGCAGCCGAGCCGGGATCGTATGCAGAATGAAGCACGTGCACCTCTCCCTGTCATTCCCGCGCAGGCGGGAATCTATAAACACTGTGAGTGCAGAGTAATGCTATCCCGGGCGAAGTGCTTTTACTCTGCCCGTCGCGGTTATGGATGCCTGCGCGGGGATGACACTGGAATGAAATTCAAGCCGGCAACCGCACCGTTGCGCGCAGCCCTCCGAGTGGGCTTTCACTCAGCATGATGTCGCCGCCGTGAGAACGTGCGATGTCGCGAGCAATGGCGAGGCCTAATCCCGATCCGCCTTCGTCCTGATTGCGGGCTTCGTCGAGGCGCACGAAGGGCTTGAAGACCTCCTCGCGCAGATCCTGCGGAATGCCGGGGCCGTCATCGTCCACGTTGAGGATGAGCCAGCGCGTCTCGTGGTTCGCGTTGATCTCGATCCGGTCACCGTGCCGTGCGGCGTTGGAGACGAGGTTGAACAGAAGGCGCCGGAAGGCGTCGGGACGCACGGTGATGATCGGGTCGCCGACGATGTCTAGTTCCGTGATGTGGCC
>NZ_JBFUMH010000199.1:0-8144 GCF_054049475.1 Microvirga sp. P5_D2
AGGAAGTGACGGGCGGTCATTGGGTTGCTCCAGGCTGAGCGGTCGTCTGCAGCTCAGCTTCAAGGGATGCGCAGGCGGCATCCATGCGGTTGAAGGCTTCGGTGACATCGGCATCGCTGATGATCAGCGGCGGCAGGAGGCGGACCACATTGTCGCCCGCGCCGATGGCGAGGAGCTTGTGACCGCGCGCTGCCGCGATGAACTCGGTGTTGGGCACGACGGTGCGCAGGCCCATCATGAGGCCAAGCCCCCTCACCTCCGAGATCACGGTCGGATGGCGGTCCTTCAGCTCGGCCATGCGCTGCTTCAACAGCAAGCCCATGCGCTCCACATGCTGCAGGAAGCCGGGCTCCAGGATCACGTCGAGAACCGCGTTGCCCACGGCCATGGCGAGCGGGTTGCCGCCGAAGGTGGTGCCGTGGGTGCCGACCGTCATGCCCTTCGCGGCCTCGGCCGTCGCAAGGCACGCGCCGAGCGGGAAGCCGCCGCCGATGCCCTTGGCCACCGACATGATGTCCGGCGTCACGCCGGTCCATTCATACGCGAACAGCTTGCCCGTACGCCCGACGCCCGTCTGCACCTCGTCGAAGATCAGGAGCAGGCCATGCTGGTCGCACAACGCGCGCAGCTCGCGCAGATAAGCGTTCGAGGCCGTTCTGATGCCGCTCTCGCCCTGGATCGGCTCGATCAGCAGGGCCGCCGTCTCAGGAACGATGGCAGCCTTCAAAGCCTCCAGATCGTCGAAGGGCACCTGATCGAACCCTTCGACCTTGGGGCCGAAACCTTCGAGATATTTAGCTTGGCCGCCGGCCGCGATGGTGCCGAGGGTTCGGCCATGGAAGGCGCCCTCGAAGGTGATGATGCGGAAGCGCTCGGGGTTTCCGTTCACATAATGATAGCGGCGAGCCATCTTCACGGCGGCCTCGTTCGCCTCGGCGCCGGAATTGGAGAAGAACACCACATCGGCGAAGGTGTTTTCCACCAGGCGTTGAGCCAGGCGCTCACCCTCCGGGATCTGGAACAAATTGGAGGTATGCCAGACTTTAGAGGCTTGCTCCGTCAGAGCCTTCACCAGATGCGGATGAGCGTGGCCCAAGGCATTCACGGCGATGCCGGCCCCGAAATCGAGATATCGCTGCCCATCTCGGCCGTAGAGCCAGGGGCCCTCCCCCTTCTCGAAGGACAACTCGGCGCGCGCATAGGTCGGCAGCAATGGCGATGTCACGGGGCTTCTCCGCCTCATAAGAGACCCAAAGTCGCACCCAAGGGGTCCGACCGGGCCCAAAAAAGAAAGCGCCGCCCAAGCGGGGCGGCACGAGAGGGATTCTAACGAGGTGCGAGACCCTGTCAATTCAAGAGAAATGATCCGACCTATCACTGAGAAAATTTTAGAAGGTGAGTTCCTTGGGGAAAACGACAGGGGGTGTTCAGGGACTCTTGCGCCCGAGTCCACCCATCCTGTAACTTCAGGGCAGTCGAGTACAACAATCGTGCGGCGGCTTTCACCCTCAGGAGTGACCCTCACAACGCGGTCGGACATCAAATATCTGTCCGCGAGACGAGTGGGATTCTGGGTTGGGAGAAGCTGCCAGCGATGGAGGCAAGTTAAAAAATGACAGATGCGGGCGCAACTTGGACCGATGAGCGGGTCGAGCTTCTCAAGAAGCTCTGGACCGATGGCTTGAGCGCGAGCCAGATCGCCGCCGAGCTCGGCAACGTGACCCGCAATGCCGTTATCGGCAAGGTTCACCGCCTCGGCCTCTCGGGCCGTCCGAAGGACGTGAAGGCCGCTTCCGCGACCCCGCGCGTCCGCAAGGCCACCCGTACGCCCAGCGCCCCTGCCCCCATCGCACCGCAGGCCCACAGCAACGTGGTGATTGCTCCCATTCCGCTTCAGCCCGTGCGGCCGGAGCCGGTCGATATGGGCGATGACGACGTGGCGATCCCCATGTCCGAGCGCGTGACCATCATGGACCTGCGTGACTCCATGTGCCGCTGGCCCATGGGCGATCCCACCAAGCCGGAATTCCGCTTCTGCGGCGCCCGCTCCATCACGGGCCTGCCCTATTGCAACCATCACGCCCGCATCGCCTACCAGCCGGTGGCCGACCGCAAGCGTGAGCGCAAGCTGGCCCGCGCTTAAGACACAATGCATTCAAGCGAAAGGCCCCGCCGATTATCTCGGCGGGGCCTTTTCGTTTTGTCAGCTTTCCGCGTCCAAGGTCTGGTCCGAGCGGGCGAAGGTCTCATCGAACGAGTAGCCCGCCCCTCTCACGGTGCGGATCGGATCCGGCTGCTTGGGCAGGTTGATCGCCTTGCGCAGGCGGCCCACATGCACGTCGACAGTCCGCTCGTCGATATAGACGTCATGGCCCCACACCGCATTGAGCAGATATTCGCGGCTGAAGACCCGGCCCGGGCTCTGCATCAGGAATTCGAGCAGGCGGAACTCCGTCGGCCCCAGATGCAGGTCCTTGCCATTGCGGCGCACGCGATGGGTCTCGCGGTCGAGTTCCATGTCTCCGGCCCGCAGCAGCGTCGCGATATGCGCTGGCTTCGTGCGGCGCAGGAGCGCACGCACGCGCGCCAGAAGCTCGGGAACGGAGAACGGCTTGACGATGTAATCGTCCGCGCCGGTGGACAGGCCGCGGATACGGTCGCCCTCCTCGCCTCGCGCCGTCAGCATGATGACGGGAAGGCGCTCGGTTTCCGGGCGCACGCGGATGCGGCGGCAGAGCTCGATGCCGGAGAGGCCCGGCAGCATCCAGTCGAGGAGCACGATATCGGGCACCTGCTCCCGCAGGCGGATCTCGGCATCGTCGCCCCGGGAAACGCTGTCGACTTCGTATCCTTCGGATTCAAGGTTGTAGCGCAGGAGGAGCGTCAGAGGCTCCTCGTCCTCGACGATCAGAATACGAGGCCCCATGCTCAGGCTCCCACCTCGGTCGAGGCATCGATGGAACGGTCGTTCTTGGGCCGGTCGATGGCCAGGTTCTCGCCGGTGACGAGGTAATGCACCGTCTCGGCGATGTTGGTAGTGTGGTCGCCGATGCGCTCGATGTTCTTGGCGCAGAACAGGAGATGCGTGCAGAAGGAGATGTTGCGCGGATCTTCCATCATATAGGTCAGAAGCTCGCGGAAGAGCGAGGTGTAGAGCGCATCGATGGCGCCGTCCCGCTTCCACACGTCGAGTGCGCGCACCGTGTCCTGCTGGGCATAGGCATCGAGCACGTCCTTGAGCTGGGCGAGCACGAGATCGCTCATGTGCTGGAGGCCGAGCACGATCTTCTGGGGTTGGAAATCGCTGCCGATGACGAGCGCCCGCTTGGCGATGTTCTTGGCGAGATCGCCGATCCGCTCCACGTCGCCGGAGACGCGGATCGCCGAGATGGTTTCGCGCAGGTCCACCGCGAGCGGCTGGCGCCGGGCGATGGTGAGGATCGCGCTTTCCTCCACCTCGCGCTGAAGCACGTCAAGGCGCTTGTCGGCGGCAATCACGGTTTGAGCCAGCGGCGTGTCGTGACGCACGAGGGCCTGGATTGAATCGACGAGCATCTTCTCGGCGATGCCGCCCATCTCGGAGATGCGCCGACGGAGGGCCTGCAGGTCGTTGTCGTAGGAAGTGACGATATGCTCCGCCATCGGAGGTCTCCCTTGAGATGCTTCGATCAGCCGAAGCGGCCCGTGATGTAGTCCTGGGTCTGTTTCTTGGTGGGGTTCATGAACATCTTCGTCGTGTCCCCGAACTCGATGAGCTCGCCCAGATACATGAAGGCCGTGAACTGCGAGATGCGCGCGGCCTGCTGCATGTTGTGGGTGACGATGACGATGGTGAACTCCGAGCGAAGCTGCTCGATCAGCTCCTCGATCTTGCCGGTCGAGATTGGATCGAGCGCAGAGGTCGGCTCGTCGAGCAGGATCACCTCGGGGCGCTGCGCGATGGTGCGCGCGATGCACAGGCGCTGCTGCTGGCCGCCGGAGAGGCCCATGCCGGATTGGCGCAGCTTGTCCTTCACCTCGTCCCACAATGCCGCCTTGCGAAGCGCCTCCTCGACACGGTTGTCGAGTTCACTCCTGGACAGCTTCTCGTAGAGGCGAATGCCGAAGGCGATGTTGTCGTAGATCGACATGGGGAACGGCGTCGGCTTTTGGAATACCATGCCGACACGCGCGCGCAGCTCGTTCACGTCGATGGACGGCGAGAGCACGTTCTGCCCGTCGAGCAGGATCTGCCCTTCGGCACGCTGTTCCGGATAGAGGCTGTAGATGCGGTTGAAGGTGCGCAGTAGCGTCGATTTTCCACATCCGGACGGGCCGATGAGCGCCGTCACCTGCCGGTCGTGGAAATCGAGGGCGATATCCTTCAGGCTACGGAAATCGCCGTAGTAGAAATTCAGGTCACGCACGGCGATGCGAATGGGCGCGCTTGCATCGCCAACCGCGGCGCTTCCGATGGCGTTGCTTGCGTTTACGGCAATCGTGCTCATCGGACTTTATCCTTCTTCAAGAGCAGGCGCGCTACGATCGACAGCGCCAGGATCGACAACGTAATGATGAGGGCACCGGCCCAGGCCAGTTCGCGCCAGTTCTGGTAAGGCGCCAGGGCGAACTGGTAGATGGTGACGGGCAGGTTCGAGACACCGCCCATGAGGGTCGGGCTGAACCAGAAGTTATTGTTGAGCGCGGTGAACAGCAACGGCGCCGTCTCGCCGGCGATGCGGGCTGTGGCGAGGATCACACCGGTGACCATGCCCGCGCGCGCTGCCTTCCAGCTGATCTTGACGATCACCGTGGACATGGGCGCGCCGAGAGCGGCGCCCGCTTCGCGCAAGGAACCTGGCACGAGGCGCAGCATGTCCTCGGTGGAACGGACAATCACGGGAACCGCGATGATGGCAAGGGCAACGCCGCCGGCCCAGCCCGAATAGCCACCCATGGGCTGCACCATGAGCATGTAGACGAAAAGGCCGATCAGGATGCTCGGTGCGGCGAGCAGGATGTCGTTGACGAAGCGGATGATCATGGCGAGCACGGAGGTCTTGCCGTATTCCGCAAGATAAGTGCCGGCGAGTACGCCGATGGGCGTTGCCACGACGATGCCGAGAACGGTGAGGATCAGGCTGCCAACGATCGCGTTGGCGATGCCGCCGCCTTCCGTGCCCGGACCGGGAGTCGTCTCGGTGAAGACTGCGGTCGAGAGACCGCCGACACCTTCGACGATCAGCATCAGCAGGATCCAGCCCAGCACGAAGGCGCCGAGAGCCGTGAACAGCGTGCAGGTGATCTTCAGCGTACGATCCGCAAGATGGCGGCTGCGGCGCACGCGTCCCCAGGGAGCCGGTGCAGTCACCGCCGTGACGGAATGGGAAAGAGCGGTATCCATCATCAATCTCTCTAGTGAGTCTGCACGCGAGCGATCAGGAGGCGCGCAAGAGCAAGGACAATGAAGGTGACGATGAAGAGGACGCAGCCCAGCGCAAGCAATGCGCTCATCTGCATCCCAGAGGCCTCATTGAACTCGTTGGCGATGCGGGAAGCGATGGTCGAGCTCGGGTCGAAGAGCGACAGCGACAGGCGGTTCGCATTGCCGATCACGAAGGTCACGGCCATGGTCTCGCCCAGCGCGCGGCCGAGGCCGAGCATGATAGCCCCGATGATGCTGACGCCGGCCTGCGGCAACAGCACGTGGCGCACGACCTCCCAGGTGGTGCAGCCGATGCCGTAGGCGCTTTCGCGCAGCACCGTCGGGATCTGATCAAGAATGTCGCGGGTGATCGAGGCGATGAAGGGAATGATCATGATCGCCAGGATGATGCCCGCCGTCAGCATGCCGACACCGGAGGGCACGCGGGCATAGAGGACCGTGCCCAGGATCGGTATTCCCTCGACGATGGTCGACAGCGGGATCTGGACGTATTGGGCAAAGAGCGGCGCGAAGACGAAGAGACCCCACATGCCGTAGATGATGCTGGGCACGGCGGCCAGAAGCTCGATGATTGTCGAGACGGGACGGCGTAGCCAGGCCGGGCACAGCTGCGTGAGGAAGATCGCGATACCGATGGAGATCGGAACGCCGATCACGAGAGCGATGAGCGCGGATGTCAGCGTTCCGGAGATGGCGACCCAGGCGCCATACTGATCCAGACCGACATTCCAAACGCTCGACGTCAGAAACCCGAAACCAAACTCTCTGAAGGCGGGCCAGCCGCCGTAGAGCATCGAGCCGATGATGCCGGCGAGAACGGCGAGAACGATCAGGGCGGAGCCATAGGAAGCCCAGCGAAAGCCCTGATCGAATGCTGGAGAGGAGCGGCGGCGGACAGCCTGCATGTTCGATATGGTCAATTTATCAGACACGACAGCCATCCGCCTCACTCCTTCAATGACAACCCTTGTGGGCCGTCAGTCTTACATCTGGTAGACAGCCTTGCCCGAGCCGTCCTTGATGTCCTTCGACCAAGTGGCGCGGATTTGCTCCACCACGTTGTCCGGCAGCGGGACGTAGTCGAGATCGGAAGCGAGCTTGTCACCGTTCTTGTAGGCCCAATCGAAGAACTTCAGAACCTCGGTCATCTGCTCCGGCTTGTCGGCCGTCTTGTAAACGAGAATGAAGGTGGGGTTCGTGATCGGCCAAGCGTCGTCGCCCGCCTGGTTGGTTAGCGAGATGCCGAAGCCCGGAGCCGACGACCAGTTGGCGCTGGCGGCAGCGGCCTGGAACGATTTGATCTCGGGCTGCGGATACTTGCCGGCCTTGTTCTGGAGCAGGGTGTGCGGGATGTTGTTCTGTTTGGCGTAGGCGTACTCGACATAGCCGATCGAGTTAGGAACCTGCTTCACGGTCGCGGCAACACCCTCGTTGCCCTTGCCACCCTGGCCGATGGGCCAGCTGATCGTGGTGTTCGCACCGAGCTCGGTCTTCCAAGCCTCGGAAACCTGCGACAGGTAGGTGGTGAACACGCTGGTCGTGCCCGAAGAGTCGGAGCGGTAGACCGGGGTAATGTTGGCGTTCGGCAGGGTCACGCCGGCGTTCAGCTCAGCGATCTTGGGGTCGTTCCACTTGGCGATCTTGCCGTGGAAGATGTCGGCGAGCACTTGGCCCGTCAGCTTGATCTGGCCGGCCTGGATGCCCGGGATGTTCACGACGGGGACGACGGCGCCCATCACGGTCGGGAACTGAAGCAGGCCGTTCTTGTCGAGATCGGCACCCTTCATCGGAGCGTCGGTCGCGCCGAAATCGACGGTCTTGGCCTGGATCTGCTTGATGCCGCCGCCGGAACCGATGGACTGATAATTCATGCCGTTACCAGTCTCTTTCTTGTAGGCTTCAGCCCACTTCGAATAGACCGGGAAGGGGAAAGTCGCGCCTGCGCCGGTGATGTCAGCAGCGGACGCCGTGGTCGAAAGGCTAGCGACGGCAAGGCCGGCCGCGAGGGCGAAGGACATGATCTTCACGGTAAATCTCCCTGTTCATACAAGCGCGGCCGGTGGTTCTAAGACCCGTCCAGGCCACGCGAGGGGACAGCTAGGCCCGGCCTATGTCGCCTCTAAGACAGTTGGATGACAATTAAATGACACCCCAAAAGGATCCCTTCGCGGGCCTTCAGGATTCATGCCGTCACTTGCCCGCGGGAGCCTCGGGAAGCGTAACGGTGAAACAGGCGCCCTGGCCGGGATCGCTTGTGATATCGAGGTGGCCGCGATGGCGGTTGACGATGTGCTTGACGATGGCGAGGCCCAGGCCCGTGCCGCCCTTGTCCCTGCTCTGCACCACATCGACGCGATAGAACCGCTCCGTCAGGCGCGGCAGGTGCTCCGGCGCAATGCCGGGGCCGTAATCCTGCACGGAGAGGACGACTTGGTGGCCGCTCTGGCCAGTTTGAGCGCTGTCGATGGTCACATCCACCGCTCCCCCGCTCTCTCCATATTTCACCCCGTTCTCGATCAAGTTTTCGAGAACGCGGAGAAGCTCGTCGCGGTCGCCGAGCACACGGACAGGGTGAGCGGGCATGTTCGCGCGGATGACGACACCACGCTCCTTCGCCATGGGTGCGTTCGTTTCCACCATCTGCCGAGCCAGCGCCACGAGATCGACCGGCTGCGTCGGCAGGACGTGCACGCGCATCTCGATCCGCGAGAGCGAGAGC
>NZ_JBFUMH010000200.1:0-8083 GCF_054049475.1 Microvirga sp. P5_D2
CGGGTCTGGATGGGCCATTCATTACCGATACTAGCCGGAGGAGGAAGCAGGATAGCTGCTGAGACCAACGCGACATCGAGGACGATAAAGCCAAGTTTGATCGCCTCGCTGTGGGGATGGTGTCGCAAACGATACGGGAGGTAGCCTAGAACGAAGAACCCGAAGGCGTAGGCTCCGTAATAGAGATCGCGTGGCCATGGTACGAGCCAGATGAGCCAGACGGACACGACGATGATCGCGGTCAGCCGGGCATAGAACGCAAACTGGAGGCCCTCAAGTTCCGCCTGCCGAATGCTCGCCTGTAGGCGATCCTGTGGTCTCCCGGGAGACCAAAGCGATCGCATCGCCTGCAAGGCACTGGACACAAAGCCGATGATCCGGTTCGCCAAGTCAGACATGTGCTCGCTCTGCTGATCACGAAGGCTCTGGGCTTGAACCTGATAGCATTCCGGCAAGGGCCTTGCACGGTGCGAGCGGATACGGCGATAGGGTCAAGGCCGGGGCTTGGGCCCGGGGCCGGCAAGTCCCTGGTCAGTTCTCATCGCAGATCAGCGTCACGTCTGGATCACCAGCTCTACAGTGGCGCTGCCACGTCACCTGAGATCGCGTATTCGCGCGCGAGCTTCAGCCAGCAGATCCTCCCGGCTCTTCTGCCAGTAGATGCGGCCCCGGCGTAGGAAAAGGTGATGGACGAGGTGGCCACCTCGTGCCTCGACCCGCCTTGCGAATGCATCGATCTCCGTTTGCTCGAACCGGCTGTTGCCGGTCGTGACGAGCACGATTTCCTTGCCTGTAAGGTTCGTCTGCTCGACGTAAGCCCAAAGCGGCGTCGCCGGGCGGAACATCCAGGTCGGCGACACCAGGAAGAGGCGGCGAACCGGGTCGAGATCGATGGGTCCGACCTCGATCCGTGGCAGCTCACCGGCATTCGCATCAGAGACCGCCTTTCCCTGACCGGAGAAGTCGAGAGGATAGTCTGCCGAGATGCGAGCGATCGGCGCGTTGAACGTGCGCGCAACCTCCCGGGCGACGGCCTCGGAATGGCCGGAGCGCGAGTAGTAGACCACCGCAACCGCCAGGTTCGGTTCCCCCACCGGCGCGTAGGCGCCGCTCACGACGTAGGTCCGGTCTTTCACGGCCATCAAGGCGAAGGCGGCGATCCCAAGGACAGCCATGGTCAGGGTCAGGAGCCGTACGGATTTCCTGGTGCTCACGTCGGTCCCTCATGCGTATTCGGGCTTCAGGTCAGCCGAGGATACGGGTCAGAAGACCGCTAGGCGTGGTCGAAAGCCAGCGAAGCCGCCAGGGCGCGATGCGCATCGATCTGCCCCTGGATGGCTTTCAGGTTGGCCTCGACAGCCGCCATGGCATCGGCCCCAGCCACGAAGCGCAGGGGCAGTTCTCCCGAGTCCAACAGGGTCACCAGCGCAGCGGCCAGCTTGGCTGGGTCTCCTCCCTGCTGGCCGTTCATGCCCTTCCAGGCTGTGATCGTCTGCGCCGTGCGGCCGGCATAATCCTCGATCGAAAGCTCCGGCCAGATCGTCGAAGCGCCCTCGACCAAGAGTTCGGTGCGGAAGAATCCCGGCTCGACTGACATCGTGCGAATGCCATAGGGCGCGACGTCGAAGCGCAGCGACTCCATCCAGCCTTCCAGCGCGAATTTCGATGCCGCATAGGCGACCACGAATTCCTGCCCGATCAGACCCGCGGTCGAGGTGATTGTGATCACCTGACCGCTGCGCTGCTTCCGCATGACCGGGAGAATGGCGCGGGTCACATTCAGCGGTCCGAAGAAGTTCGTCTCCATTTGTGCCCGGAACTGTTCGGCGCTGATCTCCTCGAAGTATCCGGCATAGAAGTTGCCGGCGTTGTTCACGAGAACGTCGATGCGGCCGAACCGATCGACCGCAGCCTTGGCGGCGGTGATCGCGGCCTCCGGGTCGGTGATATCCAGCGCGACGGTCAGCAGGTTATCGTGTGCGCCGACGGCCTGGAGCACCCGATCCGCATTGCGTCCGGTCGCCACGACAGAGTGCCCTGCGGCCAGGGCCTTCTGAGCGATATCGATGCCCAGCCCCCGGCCGGCACCTGTGATGAACCAGACCTTGCTCATGTCAGTCTCCCATTTCCGAGCACTGCATCTACCGCATCCGGGAATCCGCGATTAGATGGTATTATCCGCATGGACTTAGAAAACGGATTTCTGAATGCGCCGGGACAACGTGAATGATCTCACTGCCTTCATCGCGGTTGCCCGCGAGCAGAGCTTCACGAAGGCGGCGGCGCAGCTTGGCGTATCCCAATCCGCGCTCAGCTACACAATCCGGATGCTGGAGGCCCGCCTGGGGCTGCGCCTCCTCACCCGCACGACCCGAAGCGTCTCCCTGACGGAGGCGGGCGAGCGCCTGCTTCACAGCATCGGCCCGCGCTTCGACGAGATCGAAAGTGAGATCGCGGCGCTGAGCGCCATGCGCGACAAGCCCGCCGGGACGATCCGCATCACCACCGTCGAGCACGCCGCCGAGACCATCCTCTGGCCGGCCCTTGCCCCTCTCCTGGCCGAGTATCCCGACATCAACGTCGAGATCATCAGTGATTACGGTCTCAAGGACATCGTTGCAGACCGCTACGACGCAGGCGTGCGGCTGGGTGAGCAGGTCGACAAGGACATGATCTCCCTGCGGATCAGCGCCGACCTGCGCATGGCAGTGGTGGGCGCTCCCTCCTATTTCGAAGACCGCGCCAAGCCTGACGTCCCGCAGGACCTGATCGAGCACAGTTGCATCAAGCTCCGCCTGCCGACCCACGGCGCATTCTATGCCTGGGAGTTCCAGAAGGACGGTCAGGAGCTCAAGGTGCGGATCCAGGGACGGACCGCCTTCAACACGGTGGGGATGATGCGCCAGGCAGCGCTCGACGGTTTTGGACTCGCCTACCTTCCTGAGGATCAGGTGGAAACCGCTATCAAGGAGGAAAGGCTCATACGGGTTCTGTCGGACTGGTGCCCGCCGCGCCCTGCGTACCACCTGTACTATCCAAGCCGGCGGCAGCACTCGCCGGCCTTCGCACTCGTGATCGAGGCGCTTCGTTATCGCGGGTAGGAGCACCTGCCTCCGAGGCGGGCGGCCGATCGGATCGCCTCCCATTCAGAAAGCAGCCTTCTAAGCCCATGCAAATCATACCGACTAATCTCTGAATGTCCGACCGACTAGCTTCGGTTGGTCACAGGCGCACTGGCGGCTGGGCCTCACCGAAGCACGAAGGGACGACACCATGAGCATGATCGCTGGACTGAGCCGCCGCCAACTCCTCCTGAGCAGTTCCATTGTCTCTGTCGGCGTCCTGCTCGCTGGAGCCGCCTCCGCTACCCCGGCTCCGGCACCTCAGAGCGCCGTCACCAGCACGCAGGCCGGAGACGTCGCCGTCAGCAATGTGGAGTTCAAGAAGAACGACATCACCTTGGCCGGGAACGTCTACTATCCCAAGGGTTTCAACCGGAACCAGAAGTACGCGGCCATTGTGGTTGTCCATCCCGGTGGAGGCGTCAAGGAGCAGACGGCGGGGCTCTACGCACGGAAACTGGCCGAGGAAGGCTTCGTCACCCTGGCCTTCGACGCCGCGCATCAGGGCGCCAGCGGCGGCTTGCCCCGCTTCGTCGACGATCCGATGAAGCGCGTCGGGGACATCTACAGCGCGGTCGACTACCTGGTCTCGCTCCCCTATGTGGATGCGCAGCGCATCGGTGCCCTCGGTGTCTGCGCCGGGAGCGGCACGACCGTGAAGGCGGCCATGACCGAGCGCCGCATCAAGGCGCTTGGAACCGTGAGCGCGGTCGATGTCGGTGCCGCCACTCGCAAGGGCTGGGATGGCAAGGCGCCGGAATCCGCTCTGATCGAGACGCTGGACGCCGTCGCCAAGCAACGTTCGGCCGAGGCAACTGGCGCCGCGCCGGTCTACGTGAACTACGTTCCCAAGATCGGCGACACGACGGCCCCGCGCGATCTACAGGAAGCCGCCAATTACTACCTGACACCACGCGGCCAGCATCCCAATTCGACCAACCAGATGCTGATGACCAGCATCAGCACCTTGGCATCGTTCACCGGGTTTGAGGGTGCCGACACCTTCCTGACGCAGCCGCTATTGATGGTTGCCGGCAGCGAGGCAGGCTCGCTGTGGCACAGCCAGGAGCTTCACGCCAAGGCCGCCTCGGAGGCCAAGGAACTCTTCATCATCGACGGCGCCACCCACATGGATCTCTACGACGGCGATGGTTCCTCCATTGCAGCCCGGAAGCTGGCGCCCTTCTTCAAGAGCAACCTCTAGTCGCCGCTGCTCCGCATCGAAGCCCTGGCCGACCTCAAAGGAGGTCAGGCCGGGGCAATCGCTCACCGTTTCCTGCGCAACGCTCAAGCCTTGCGGCTGTCACAGAGGCTTCCATGATCTCCAGTTCCGGATGTCCCCACTCGCGATCACGGTCGCCCTGCTGACTCTGTTCACGCTGGGAGCGAAGGTTCAGGCTCAAACCATCCGCGCCACGTTTCCAGCCAACTTCGACCAGATGGTGATGTACGGCGACTACAGGCGCGGCACCGGCGGAGAGCTGGCCTATGCTCTCAGAGAAACCATCGATCTCGCGAAGGCCGGCCAGCTATTGCCACCAGGCACTCGCCTTGTGCTGGAGATTTACGACAACGGCGCCCTGACTGGCTACTTCGTCATGGAAAAGGGGATCGATTGGGGCCTCGACTTCGCAGCAGAGCAGCGCACCGGAGACTGGCACTTCCAGCAGTTCGGCACCGACAAACAGGTTCGAAGGACTGCCATCGCCGCACGTTGCCAGTCCTGCCATCAGTCCCAAGCCGCGAACGACTACATGTTCACGATCGACAGGATGCGGGCCTACCTCCCGTGAGACCCTTGTTCCTGTTCCGCCTGTTCCTTGATGTCCTGGCGGTCGGCTTATTGCTGGCCGCTCTCGCCTATGACTGGCTCGGCAATGCAGCCCATGAGGTCATCGGCACGGTTCTGTTCCTGCTGCTGATCGCTCACGGTATCTTCAATCGCCGATGGTACGGCACGATTGCGAAGGGCTGGCGCGAGCCTCGCAGGGCTGTGGCCAAGACGATCACTCTTTCCCTTCTGATGACCATGCTGGCTCTCGTCGTGACCAGCGTGATCATCTCCCAGGCGGTCTTCAGCTTCCTGCCTTTGACCAGCACCCCGACCTCGCGCCAGATCCATGCATTGGTGGCTTACCTGGTCCTGCTCGCCGTCGGGGCGCATCTTGGGCTGCACGGGCCGATGATCATGGCCTTGGTGCGCAGATGGTCCGGTGTCGCGGGCAACAGCAAGCTCCGCACCTTCGTTCTGCGGGCCACGGCCGCAGTGATCGTGGCGTATGGGATTCACAGCCTGCACGTCGTCGATGTCAGGTCAAAACTGTTCATGCGGATGACGTTGGAATTCTGGGCCTTCGAGACTTCGACGCCGGCCTTCTTCCTGCATCACGTCGCCATCGTGGGTCTGTGCGCGCTGCTTTCGTACGGTCTCGTCCGGCTGCTTCCCAAGGCATAGGCGAAATCCGGCGCAGGACCGGGAGCTTCGATAGATATTTTCAAGGCGTCCAGACGTCGGTTCAAGACTTGAACCCGAGGCTTGCCGCAGGGTAGGGAAACTCTCCGCTTGCCCCAGTACGAACTACGAGAGCCAGGCGGGCGGTTCCTGTCGCGCCTTGCCGCTACAGGCGGCCTCCACGCACGCGGCCATGCTGCCGAACCGGACATCACGCCCAACGAGGCCTGGCGCATAATGCGCGTACTTCCCGGAGTTGGTCATCAGCGTTCGCACGGCCGCCGGGATCACCGGCTCGCCAAGCATGCACCAGCACGTATCCGTCACAAACTGGACGCCAAAAGCCTCAGCCACCTCGACATGCCCGGCTCGAGAAGCAGCTTCATGCACGGCTCGGCCACAGGTCACGACCACCGCGACGTCCGCTGACTTGGTTCGCCCCCGCACCAGCGCTGCCAGTCGAGCGCATTCATCAAGGGAGAAATGGGGATTGCCGAGGCTGACGAGCCCGACCTCCGACGATGCAGCCGTGTTCAGGGATTGCCATGCCTGCCGCAACTCGCTCGAATCGATGCGCACCTGGCGCCCTGGGCGTTGCTCATCTGCTTCCGGCGTGATCCCGGCAATGTGGAACATCGGTGCAGCGGCAACCGTGGCGAAGGCTGCGCCAAAGGCCTTCAACTCGTCCGGCCCGGCGGCGCTCGTCTCGAGTCCGCGGATCAACGGGATCTCGGTGCCACAAACGGAGCCGCAGCAGTATCCGAGCAGCGGCCAGAAGGCGTCATCGGCTCCTGTGGGCATCTCGACCTCCAGCGCGAGCGTCGCTCGCCGCCCGGCATCAAGATGGCAGCCCGCCAGCGGGGCACGCCCGGTCAAGGCGATACAGACGTCCAGGTAGTCCGGGTACTTCATCGTTCGCGCGCCGATTACGCTGTTGGCATAGACCACCGCGTTCGATTCCGCCCAGCCGATCTGCTCGCCAAACCGGGGCGCGCTCTCAAGCAGGTAAGGCGCACAGGTAAAGCTTGGCTGGGCACCCATGGCAAGGTAGGCGTCGGCAAGGGCGCTCGCTGGAATTCCCAGGTCTTGTGCGACGCCCTGCGCCCGCCAGCGGCGCTGGTCCACCGAGATGGAGTTGAGGGTCGTCGGCACCCGCACGCGCGCTCCCCGTTCGACCAGCATCTGCGCAAAGCGCAAGCTGGCCGGACCCGTATAGATGCAGCCGTCGATGTGGACCTGAGTGACATCCATGAAGGCCTCGGCCTCCTGAACCGCGGCCATCCGGAGCAGCAAGCGCATGGCAACCTGCGCCGCCTTGCCATGCTGGCCCGAGAGGAAAGCTTCGTCGACTGCGTCCAATCGGACTGTCGTGTCCACGTTGCTCTCCTGCTGCGCAGTTTCGGGTTGCCAATCCCCGATGGGTGGCTCGTGGAGGAGCTGAAGGCTGGATCCCACCACTCTGGCGTACCGGTACTCACCAAGGCGCGCGAACACCTCACGCTCGATCCGTAGCACCGGGATCGACTGCTCGAAGACCACCTCGGCGACCAGCGCACCGAGGGTGAGGATTTCCTCACGCTCACAGATGACGATGGCAGCCGGCGCATGGCCGTTGAGGATCAGTTCGAGCAGCACGCCGCTTCCGGAGCACGATCCTCGCCCGCTCGGAATCGCGAGCACCCGCCCGGCGAGGCTTTGGTTGCGCAAGGGGTGATGCTGATCAATGACGACCCCCGTTTGAGGATCCACGCCGCCCCAGAAGCTGAGCCCCACCATGGCGCTGAGCAATTCGCCTTGTGCATCGCCCGCCACCAACGTCCTGCCGTGTCTGATGAGATCCACGCTATCGTCTCCTGACCCAACGGGATGTTCAGGTCCAGGCCTTTGTCCTGTAATCCGTAACCACACGCAAGTCGGCTTGGGAGGGATCAAAGCCATCCGGCCAGGGGATGTGCTCACGGTTCCCGACGACCCGAAGCTGGTCCAGTATACCAGCAGGGTCGGTAGCACGATCGTGGACATACTCCTTCGGCGAGAGGGCGTGCATGGCTGTCAATCTTCGTCGGGAGCACGGCGCGTGCATTGTATTCGCGACAGTCTTGGATCAATGGACGCTGCCGGAGCACCAATGTGAACATGCCCTCCTGCGACAAGCTCGCGAGCGTGAGCCACTCGCTCAGGCTTTCCGTCGAGAACGCCTCGTCAGCAAATCCCTCATAAAGGTCCGGAGCTGGCACACCTGAGACGCTACGCCGAGGGCAGCARTCCTCACGGAACCAGACATTCCGAAAAGTGAAYGGACTTCACTGCCTGACCCAGCCTGTCGTCTAATCGCTCGTTGGAATGCAAGCCCTTTTTGGTGCCGAGGCTGTGGTTGCCGGGAGCAGTGTCGTCTTCGCGGTCGACATCAGTCGCCGCATGATGGGGCTTCGCAGGAGGAACCTTCCAAGGTGTGGAACGCACGCAACGTGCCTGATGGCTCGCAGGTGCAACAGGCTAGACGGAATGG
>NZ_JBFUMH010000201.1:0-8001 GCF_054049475.1 Microvirga sp. P5_D2
GCCAACGCGAAGTCCTTCCGGGACGGCTGGTTCCGGACCGGCGATCTTGGCCACCTTGATGCGGAAGGTTTCCTCTTCATCACCGGGCGTGCCTCCGACATGTACATATCCGGCGGCTCGAACGTGTACCCGCGTGAAACCGAGGAAAAGATCCTGACGCACGCGGCCATTGCGGAGGTTGCGATCCTCGGCGTGCCGGACAGCACCTGGGGCGAAGTCGGCGTGGCGGTCTGCGTGCTGCGGCCGGACGCCATGGTCAACGAGCAGGAACTCCTGACCTGGCTGGAAGGTAAGGTCTCCCGCTACAAGCTTCCAAAGCGGGTGTTCTTCTGGGAGGCCCTGCCCAAGTCCGGCTACGGCAAGATTACCAAGAAGGATGTCCGGGCGGAACTCGAAGCGCGTGGCTGTCTGCCGCTCGACAAACCCGCTCAGGTCTCGGCCTGAGCACGGATGCCGCATCATTCGCCCAGTAGGAATATGAATATGGTTCAGCAACAGACGATACTCGTGACAGGCGGAGCGTCAGGCATCGGCCTTGCCGTTGTCGAGGCCGTTCTTGCGGAGGGTTGGCGCGCCGTCGTCGCGGACCTGGATTCAAAAAACCTCGACCGGTGCAAGTCCTCCCTCGGAGCACCCGGCGACCGCGTGCGATACGAGCAGATGAATGTCGCGGACGAGGACGCTGTCATCCGTGCCGTCGCTGCCTGCGAGGCGGAGTTCGGACCCCTGACGGGGGTCGTCAACTCTGCGGGTATCGGGCGCGACGTGCCTGCGCTCGACACCAGCGTCGATCTCTTCCGAAGGATGCTCGAGGTCAACCTGATCGGCAGCTTCGTGGTCTCCAGGGAGGCCGCCAAGTACATGCGTGCCCGCGGCTCGGGCTCGATCGTCAACATCGCTTCGGTTTCCGGAATCAAGGGCAACAAGGGGCGCGTCGCGTATGGCGCATCCAAGGGCGGCGTGCTCACCATGACCAAGGTCATGGCAGTCGAGCTGGCATCGGTCGGTATTCGGGTGAATGCGATTGCACCAGGTCCCATCGAGACGCCGCTCGTGCAGGAGATCCATACACCGGAGGTGCGCGCCGCCTGGATGACGACCGTGCCGCAGCGGCGCTACGGATCGCCGGCCGAGATCGCGGGAGCGACCATTTTCCTGCTCGATGATCGCAAGGCCAGCTACGTCACCGGCCAGACGATTTGCGTCGATGGCGGGTTCACGGCTGCGGGCATTATCGGCGGGCCGTCTGTAACGGCATAGAAGGCTCAAACATGGCCCATTTGTTTTCTCTTGCGGCAACGACACCTGTCCTTCCCCCGGAAGGTGAATACTGGATTGCTCCAGACGCCGTTTTGATCGGCGACGTTCGCCTCAGGCGCGAGGCCAGCATCTGGTTCGGCACGGTGTTGCGGGCCGACGACGACATCATCGAGATTGGGGAGCGCAGCAATGTCCAGGACGGCTGCGTGCTCCATGTCGATCCCGGTTATCCGCTGACGATCGGCGAGGACTGCACGATCGGTCACAAGGTCATGCTGCACGGCTGCACGATCGGAGCGAACACCTTGATCGGCATGAACTCGACCATCCTCAACGGAGCACGGATCGGCCGGAACTGCCTGATTGGCGCCAACACGCTGATCACAGAGAACAAAGTCATCCCTGACAATTCCCTCGTCATGGGTGCTCCAGGCCGTGTCGTTCGGGAGATCGATGATGCCGGCGTGCAGAGCCTAACCGAAGGTGCGGCTCTTTATGTCAGGCGCTGGCGTCGATATGCCCATGAGCTGGCGCCTGCTGCGGGAGGCGTCCGATGAAGCGGGCAGCCACGACCCAGATGCCCAGGCCACGGACCCTGATCCATCCTGGCAGATTCAACCCGGTTCGCATTCAAAGCCTTCGCTCATCCAAGGGACGGCATGTTCGACTGGCCCTGCTGCCGGGCGTGAGCCTTTTCGACGGCCTCGTGAAGCCATTGGCGGAGATCGGAATCACCTGTGCCTCGACGACCATTCTCGGGGGCTACTTCGAAGGGGTTCAATATTGCGTCGCGCCGCCTGATCAACGGGGGCAGGCCGTGATCGCCTATTCGAAGCCGATCCCCGCGGGCCGCACGTATATGATCTTCGGCAATGCGACGATAGGAAAGGGCATGGACGGCTCGCCGCTCGTGCACTGCCATGCCGCGATCCGCACCGAAAGTGGTGAGGTCAAGGGCGGTCACATCCTGACGGAAACCTGCATCGTCAGTCGCGATCCGATTCCGGTGCTTGTCACGTCGCTCGATGAGTTCGAGCTCCGACAGGCCTACGATCCCGAAACGAATATTCCGCTGCTTCAGCCTTACAGGGAAACGACCAATGAGTGAGATGATTGCCGTCGAGAATGGCTCGATGGGTCGTGTGGCTTACGCAAGGATCGCTCCCAACGAGGATCTCGTCCAGGGCGTGGAGAAGATGTGCCTGGCCGAAGGCTTCAGAAACGCGTTCGTGCGCGGTGCGCTGGGCAGTCTCGTCGATGCCTGCCTAGGGACGATCGACGGCAAGTATATCCAGATCAAGGGCCCTGCCGTGGAAATAGTGAGCCTTGCGGGCGAGGTGCGCTCAGGTGAGGACGGCTCGCTCAGGGCGGCGCTCACGGGCGTCGTGGCGGACCCGGAGGGGAATGTCTATGGCGGGCCTTTCGTCGCCGGCTTGAACCCGATCTGCATGACGTTCGAAGTCACCCTCGAAGAGTGGCTCCCCGCGAAGTGAACCGCATGAAGTGGAGCGAGGATCAATGGTTGATCGTCTGAAGGGCAAGACCGCCATCGTGTTCGGGGCGGGTTCCTCAGGTCYGGGATGGGGAAACGGCAAGGCAGCCGCCGTCGCCTATGCACGGGAAGGGGCGCGCGTCGCTTGCATCGACCTCGTGCAGGAAGCAGCGGATGAAACCGCGTCCATCATCGCAGGTGAAGGCTACGAGGCCATCGCCGTCGCGGCGGACGTTACCGATACGGCTTCCATCGAGAGCGCGGTCGCGCGGGTCGTCGAGGGTTTCGGCGGAATCGGCATTCTGCACAACAACGTCGGCGTCACCCATATGGGTGGACCGGTCGAACTCAGCGAGGAGCAATTTGCTGCGGCTTTGAACCTGAACATCGRCCCGGTCTACCGCACGGCGAAGGCCGTCATTCCGCACATGTTGCGTCAGGGCGGTGGCGCTATCGTCAACATTTCCTCCCTCGCGGCGATCCGTTGGACGGGCTATCCATATTTCGCCTATTACGCCACCAAGGCGGCAGTGAACCAAGCGACCGTGGCGCTCGCCATGCAATATGCCCGGCAGGGCATCCGCGCCAACTGCATCATGCCCGGCCTGATCGACACGCCGTTGATCTACCGGCAGATCTCCGGGCAATACGCTTCCGTGGAGGAGATGGTGGCGGCACGCAATGCGGCCGTGCCCGTCGGCAAAATGGGAACGGCCTGGGACATCGCCAACGCCGCCGTGTTCCTGGCCTCAGATGAAGCCCAGTTCATCACCGGCGTTTGCCTTCCTGTGGATGGCGGGCAGAGCTGCGCCGTTTCCGAGTTTCCTTGACGGAGTATCGTGTTGGCATTTGCAACCACCAGCGACAGCGTGCGGCTCTTCTATGAGTCCGCAGGGCAGGGCACTTCCATTGTTTTCGTCCATGAGTTCGGCGGAAATCACTGGAGCTGGGAGCCCCAGGTCAGTTACTTCTCCCGCCGGCATCAATGCATCACTTTCTCGGCTCGAGGCTATCAGCCGTCGGATGTTCCCGAGAGAGTGGAGCAGTACTCGCAGGCGCGAGCTGCCGACGACATCGTCGACGTGATGAATGCCGCAGGGATCGAGAAGGCCCATATCGTCGGTCTTTCCATGGGCGCATTCGCTTGCGTGCATGCTGCCTTGCGTCATCCGGAGCGGGTGCTGTCGGCCGTCGTTGCCGGTGCAGGCTATGGCTCCGAGAAGGAACACCAGGAAGCCTTCCGCCAGAACTCCGAGCAGGTTGCAAGGGGCTTCGAGGAGCGGGGTGCCGAGGGATTTGCCCCTGTTTATGCTGAAAGCGCCTCGCGCGTTCAGTTCCAGGAGAAGGACCCTCGCGGCTGGAAGCTGTTCGCCGAGAGACTTGCCCAGCACTCCGTGCGCGGGGCCTCCAACACCATGCGTGGCGTTCAGATGCGCCGTCCTTCTCTTTACGATTTGAAGGACGAACTCAGCGCCATGCAGGTTCCTCTGTTGGTGGTTGTCGGCGATGAGGATGATCACTCCATCCAACCGGGTGTCTTCCTGAAGCGCACCGTGCCGCGCTCAGGCCTCACCATGTTCCCTAAATCGGGTCACACCTTGAACCTGGAGGAACCTGCCTTGTTCAATCGTACGGTGGCCGAGTTCATCGCCCAGGTCGAAGCCGGTCGTTGGGGACCTCGCGATCCTCGGGCCGACCCCCAGCAAATCATGCGAGCGGATTGAGAGAGATCGGTCTTTGAAATGAGATATATTGATCACCCGGGTCCAGCTTCTCCTGATCGCACAGTCGATGTTGCAGGCGCGCCTGTTCAGCTGCGTTTCGCACTTGAACCTGGGTATACGGTCGACGCGGCCATAGCCAAGGGCTTCGCGGATGCAGGTTGTCTCGGAGGTTTCGTGACGCTCTGGGGCGGCAAGTGCGAACCTTTCAGGTTCGTCATACCGGCGGCATCACCGGATGCACATCATGCGGCTTGGTATAGCGACACCTTCGCACCCGCGGGCCCTGTCGAGATCCAGCGGGCCTGCGTCATCGTCGGGCGGCGCGACGGCAAGCCCTTCATTCACTGCCACGGGATCTGGGATACGCCCGAGGGCACGCGAATGGGCCATATGCTCGCCCCGGATAGCATAGTGGCGGAAGCCATCGAGGCTACCGGGATCGGCCTGAAAGCCGCTATCTTCGAGGCTCTACCCGACCCGGAGACGAACTTCACCCTATTCGAGCCCATGCAGGTTTCCGAGGATGGGGAAGAGCAAGGAGACACACGTGTGCTGCTGGCGAAGGTCCGACCCAATGAGGACATCAGCGTCGCCATTGAGAACATCTGTTCAAGACGGGGAATCACAACGGCAAACGTTCACGGCATCGGCAGCCTGAACGAGGTACGCTTCATTGAGGGAGGACGGGTGGAATCATATGCCACGGAGGTGTCGATCAATATGGGCAGGGTGGAGACCGTCCAAGGTCGGCTGACAGCCTCCCTGCAAATCGATGTGGTCGACATGGAAGGCCAAGTCTTCTCCGGGAAGCTCGCCCGCGAAGACAACCCCGTTTGTGTGACCTTCGAGTTGGTTATTGAAGAGCTTAGCCAGCCATAGGGCTCACGGTTCAAGCCCTAGTCACGAAGAGAACTGACGGCTGCAGATCGCTCACAAGCATAGACCCGGCAGCGGCAGTTCAATCGGGAGCTTGGCTTTAAGCTCCCGATTAAGTCTGGTCCCTTTTAGTCCTGAGCCGCGCTTCGTTCCGTTTCAGGCTGCGGGATGAGGTGCTCGATGGAGACCCAATCGGTGCAGGACCTCAGAATAGGGGCAAGGTAGGCGCGACTGCCTTCAATCTCCACGACGCGGCACGGGTAGGCGCGCCGGTCACCTGGGGGGCGATAGACGACCGTGGCTCCTGGCTTGATCTCCTCGGTGGAGGCCGGAGGGGGTGCCGCGTCCGAGTTATCCTGAACGACGCCGGATTGGGGGTGAGAGATGCGAAAGCGGTCGAGGGCCTCGATGGCTGCGCGGGCACGATCACGGTAGCGGTCGGACACGACACGCAGGATGGAGCCCTTCTCACGCCCGGGATACCAAGCAACGCCACCGATTTTCGCGAGCTCTTCTGCGACAACTTCGATTTCTTCTTCGGTCATTGTCTCAATTCCCTTGTATTTAGGAATAACGCTCAGATCTTATGATGGCGGACATGCGATCTGGTACTGTTGTATATCGGCCCCGACGGTTCGTAATTTATACTTCTAGTCGATCATATGTCGACTCTTAGTTGCTCATACATCTCATGATTGAGACATATGTTATGTCGTTACTTGGGTGAGATCATCTGCTCTTGCAACGTCGCAAGTTGCTGAAGATAAGGCGTTCGTCTCGCCTGATGTTGCACCTTCAGTTTTTCAAGAACACGAATTCTCAAGTTGATATCTGGAGAGGATTTACTGATCTTCTCGCGCTCACACTCATAAGCAAAGTCTATATCGGCCAGAGTAGAAAGCAGCGATTGGAGGAGCGGCTGTAAAGTCGGCGAATACATCCGGGTTGAATGGTTTTCACGGTTCTGCTTATTGTTATGCAATTCAATATCGTTCATTCACATCCTCGCAGTAACTTGGCATGAACTGCTTAGACGATACTGACGTAGGGTTACTCCGTCTGTTGGAAACCCGACAAAGCTGCAAAATCTTTTTGCAATAATCCCCTTGAGCAGACGAAATTCCTGGCTATTGGCTTCGGCGCACGCGCAAAGGAGGGCGCAAGGCCCTCAATCCCTGTCGAATGTCCCCGGAAGCAAGTGCTCGAACCGTCCACGAATCATCCGGTAGCACTCGCAGGCCGTCTCTTCGAGGCCCTCCCGGTCCGTGATCGTGATGACCCCGCGGCCCTGGGTGATCAGGCCGGCCATCTGGAGGGCGCGGGTCACGCTGCTGACCGTTGATCTTTGGACGCCGAGGGTCTGTGCGAGCGTCTCATGAGTGAGGGGCAGCGCATCATGGTCGAAGCGGTCGCGGGTGCTCAGGATCCAGCGGCAGCAGCGCGCTTCGACGCTGTGCACCGCGTTGCAGGCAACCGCCTGCAACGTCTGCGTGAGGAGCGCTTCGGTGAAGTTCAGGATCAGTTGCCGGACCTCGGGGTGCGTGCGGATGGCGTCGATCAACCTGTCGAGAGGAATACGTGATGCCGTACCGGAAAATTGCGCGACATAGCGGCCGAAGGATTGGCGCGTCACCTGAGCACTGACATAGCCGAACATGGATTCGCGCCCAAACGCCGCCATCTCGACGGAGCCACCATCCTGCAGAAGGGTCGTAAAGGAGACGATGGTATTGTGCGGGAAATAGACATGCCGGATGGTCTCTCCGGTATCGTAGACGATCTTGCCCTTGGGTAGTTCCACGAGTTCGAGGTAGGGCTCGATGGCCGCGAAGTCCTTCGCCTCCAGCGCGGCGAGAAGCCTGTTGGTCCGGTGAATAATGGCCTTCGAACCATGCTTCATGGCAAGGTGCACCGATCCAGGCAGCCCCTGATCCTGGGGCGATAACTCACAACTGAAGTTACATACGCAACTGTTGACTGTCGGTTTTGTTCGCGAAGTGAATGCTATTCCAGGTTTCAAACGAATACGAGAACAACCTTCGGCGGATAAGCTTACGTTTTGTCTGGCAGAGTTGCCCAGGAATTGCCGTGCGGTTCCACACATCGAACGCTCGCCCGGCAGTGTTTCGCCGCACCCTGTTTACCCCGAAGGAGGGATGGCGCAGCATGGGGTCTCGAGCCGAATCCATCGCCATCAGGAGCACCCATTGAACGCGCAATCTTCGACCGGCCCTACCACCTCCRATATATCCGCCGATCTGGCGGATTGGAGCGCGGGAGAACTTCTTGAGGCGTTCGCCAGCAAGCAGCTTTCGCCCGTCGAGGTGTCGCGAGCCGTGATCACGCGGATTGAGGCTTATGAGCCGCGGCTTTGTGCGCTCTATGCCTTCGATCCCGAAAGCGCGCTGAGCGCGGCGAAGGCCTCCGAGGATCGCTGGATGCGCGGTGAGGCGAGGGCGCTCGATGGAATTCCCGCGACCATCAAGGAGAATATTGCCACCGAGGGAACGCCCGTGCCCTTGGGCACCGCCGCACGGCCTCTCGACCCGGCCGTGCACGATGCGCCCTCCGCCGCGCGCCTGCGCGAGGACGGCGTCGTCATCCTGGCGAAGACTACCATGCCGGATTACGGCATGCTCTCCTCCGGCC
>NZ_JBFUMH010000202.1:0-7830 GCF_054049475.1 Microvirga sp. P5_D2
CTGTCATGAGCTGAGTGCGCCCTGGATCATCGACGGCCCGATCACCCGCTTGGCGTTCGAGGCTTACATCGAGACGCAGCTCGCGCCGACGCTGCACAAAGGCGATGTAGTGATCCTCGACAACCTGGCCGTTCACAAAAGTGAAAAGGCTGCGCAGTGTCTGAAGCAACGCGGAGCCTGGTTCCTGTTCCTGCCGGCTTATTCGCCCGATATGAACCCCATTGAACAGGCCTTTGCCAAGATCAAGGCACACTTGCGCAAGGCCGAGGCGCGAACGTTCGACGCGCTCTGGCGCGCCCTCGGCGACATCTGCGATTTGTTTGAGCCGCACGAGTGTTGGAACTWCCTCAGGGCTGCTGGATATGCGTCCGATTAAACATCCGATGCTCTAGCCCTTGTAACCGAAAAACCGCGGCAGCCAGAGAACAACCTCCGGTACGAAGATCATCAGCAGCAGAGCTGCAACCAGAATGCCGATGAAGGCCCAGATCTCGCGGATGATGTCACGCAGCGAAATTCCAGTTAAGCCGCTCATCACGAACAGCAGCACCCCATATGGGGGCGTGATAAGGCCGATCATGATATTGACGACAATGACAACACCGAAGTGAACGAGGTCGATGCCGAGCGCCCTCGCCGCCGGCAGGAACAGCGGAACGATGACGAGCAGCAGTGTCGTAGCGTCAAACAGGCAGCCCAGGATCAGGAAGAGCAGGTTGACGAGCAAGAGGAAGACAAGTGGAGAGACATCGAGGCCGTCAAGGAGTCGGCCGACCTGCTCGGGGAGTCGTTCCGAAGCCACGATATAGTTGAAGATCAAGGCGCCGGCGATGAGAAGCGCCACCACGCTGGTCGCCTTGCTAGACTCCACCAGAACCTTGAAGCCCTCCTTCCACGAGAGTTCACGGTAGAAGAACACGGCGAGCACAAGCGCATAGGCTGCCGCAATCGCAGCCGCTTCTGTCGGGGTCGTCGCCCCGCCGTAAATGCAGTAAAGCAGGATCACTGGCATGAGGAGCGCCGGAACCGCCCGGTAGGTCGTTCGTGGGAGCTCGCTCAGCGGGATACCCTCGCCCCGTGGGAAGTCCCGCTTTCGGGCGACGAAACCCACCAGTCCCATCTGGGCAAGGCCCATGATCAACCCTGGAATGACTCCGCCGAGAAACAGATATCCCACTGAGGTGTCGGAAACGACCGCGTAGATCACCATCGGAATTGACGGCGGAATTATCGGCCCGATGGTCGCCGACGAGGCAGCAACCGAGGCGGCAAATCCCGGTGGGATACGTCCCTGCTTGATCATCATCTGAGTAACGAGCTTGCCGGGTCCGGCCGCGTCCGCGATCGCCGAGCCGGACATCCCCGAGAAGATGATGCTGACCAGAATGTCGACTTGAGCTAGGCCACCCCTGAAGCGACCTACCAGCGCCTGACAGAACATGAAGAGACGATCGGATACACCGCTGGCGTTCATGATGTTGGCTGCCAAGATGAAGAGCGGCACCGCCAACAGCACAAAAGAATCGTAGAGGCCGTTGAGGATCTGCTCGCCGAACAGCCCAATGTCGCGGCCAGAGGTGATCAGGTAGCCGATAGACGCCACGAACATCGCAAAGGCGACTGGCATCCCTAGCAGGGCGAGACCGAAGAAGGCTACGAGCGTGAGAATGAAGACGGCGCTCATGGTTCGAAGTCTCCGTTGGTCCCAAGTTCGTCCTGCCATGAGCGGCTAAGAAGGCGCCAAATCCGCACCACAGCGCCTATCGCCACTGCAATTACGAAGACGACAAAGATGGAATACAGAACGTCAAACCGAAGCCCGATGACAGGGCTCTTCTCGATCTTCATGAAGCTCACGTAGTCGATCGTAGCCGGGAGAGCTGCGATGAACGCGGTTCCAGTCAGCGCTGTCAGAACGATGGCGAGCACACGCCGCCCGGCAAATGGGAGAGCTAAAAAAAACATATCGAAGGTGATATGCTCCCGCTCCCGCAGCAAGAACGCCGCGCACCAGAACACGATCCAGATATAGGCTATCAGTACGAATTCCTGCGTCCACGCCACTGGGTCATTGAGGATATAGCGGGTAAAGACTTGGAGAAGGAACGCAGCGAACATTGCCATGAACAGGATGACGGTAACCAGTTCGGCTAAGTAGCGCAGGCGGGCGCGAAGGGATTGCATGGCAGATCTCGAATTGGTGACCCCGTGGAGGGCGACTAGCCTTCGGCTACCGCATTCACGGGGCGCTCGAGTGACTATGGGGTAGCTTCGAACGGATGCTTCGGAAGCTCCGAGGCTTCCGAAGCATCGTATGCCCGGTGGAATGGCCGCCTACTTGATCGCGTTGACCCGATCCACCATTCCCTTCGGCCAAGCCTTGGACAGGTCGGATTCCAGATATGTCTTTTGCACCTGAGTGCGGAAAGCCTCGACGTTGGGCTTGTACACCTTCAGGCCCTGAGCTTTGAAGAAGTCGGCCAGTTCAGCCTCTTCCTTGATCCGATTCTCGTTGTTGAAACGAACCGCCGCCTTGGCAGCATTCGTCACAGCAGCCTTCTGTTTGTCGTCGAGCTTCTTCCACGTGGAACCCGCCATGGATAGAAAGATCGCATCCACCAGATGATCCGTGAGCACGACCTGCTTTGTGACTTCATAGAACTTCGCCGCCCGGACCGTGGGAAGCGGATTATCCTGGCCATCAATCGCGCCAGTCTGCAGCGCAGTATAGATCTCCCCGAACGCAACCGGCAGCGGATTGGCGCCGAGAGCCTTGCCGAGGAACAACCAGGTATCAGATCCAGGCATGCGCAGCTTCACTCCTGCGAGATCGGCCGGGGTCTTGACCTCTTTTTCCATCCTCAGGTTCAGCTGACGGGTTCCTAAGTAGCCGACATCCAGAATCTTGATGCCCATCTTGTCTTCAACGAGGCTGTACATCTCCTTGCCTACATCGCTCCCGAACACCTTCGTCTGATGCTCGGGATCCCGCAGTAGGTAGCCGGCCGTGAAGATGGACCATTCCGGAACCTGCTTGGCGATGTCGAATGCCGAGATCATCGCCATCTCAAGATTGCCGCGTTGCATGGCGGCAGGCTCGGTGCCCTGCTTGAACAGGGTACCGTTCAGGTGGATTTCCACATCGAACTGGCCCGGAGCGGACTTCTCCAGTTCCTGCTTGAACACCGGAAGCATCTTGGCGTGCCAATCGGCCTCTACAGCGGGTGTCGAGATGCGGAGCTTGATCGGATCAGCGGCTTGGGCCGCGGCTAGACCTGCCATGGCAGYGGTCGCGGCCGTCCCGATGAACAGGCGACGTGAGAATGAAGCGAACATCATTGTCCTCCCAAATTTATCGATTGGTCTAGGGTGTTATCGAACTCACCCTTGTTTCGTATCCTGCACCGGCAATCCCCTGCTTGTAAATATCTGACATCATACTAACATGTCAGATATAACTTCAGTGCTCCAGGAACCCCTTGGCGCCTGGATTGAAACCAAGGATCCTTGATGTGACTGTGTCCGCCGACCGCTTTGGCCTTTCCGCAGCGATGACGACGCCTTTCCGTTCCGATGAATCCCTCGACCTCTCGCGGATGGCGGAGCATGCGAAGTGGTGCCTTCACAATGGATGCAACAGCGTCACTTTGTTTGGCACGACAGGTGAAGGAGCCTCGGTAGGCATGTTAGGTAGAGAGCAGGTATTGGGAGCACTCGCCAGTGCCGATATTGCTGGGAATAACGTGGTTTATTGCATTGCAGCAACGTCGGTGCACGAGGCCCTTTTGCAGGGGCGCATGGCGTTGGATTTCGGGTGCCGTGGTCTCCTGCTGACCCCGCCTTACTATTTCAAAGGTGTCACTGATGAGGGCCTCTTCTCTTGGTATGCTTCTGTTCTGGAGAAGCTGGGACCGGCTGCACGCGGGGTCATCCTTTACAACATACCCTCAGTTACGCAGATTTCGCTTTCGGTTGAACTGATCGACCGGCTCAAGAAGCAGTTTCCTGGCACCGTCACAGGCGTGAAGGATTCTTCAGGCGACTGGGAATACACCCAGCGCCTCCTCGACAGACACCGGGATCTCGCAATTCTGATCGGAGATGAGCGCTATCTTGCAGAAGGCGTGCGACGGGGTGGGCAAGGAGCCATCTCCGGCCTCGCCAATGTCTGCCCTGGCGCTCTTCAGCCTTTAGCTATGCACGGGCGAGGAGACGAGCGAATCAACAGACTTGTCGACAAGGTACTGACGTATCCGGTCACGCCGGCGGTGAAAGCCCTTGTCGCTCACCGAACTGGGGATGCAGCCTGGCTAAACGTCAGATCACCTTTCCTCCGGATATCGGCTGCGGAAGCCGAACGGCTGGGCTCATTCTATGATCATCTCTTCGCGGAAACGGCAGCTTAGCGAGGCGAGGATGGAGGAGGTTGGGTCAGCGGGGACTGGGCACAAGCTTCGGGAGAAAGCCTATGACAGATTTACGCGCCATCTCTTGGCGCGAGACATCCGCCCCGGTCAATTCATCTCGCAACGCCAGCTCGTCGAGCTGACTGGCCTGTCACTTGGAGCCATCCGGGAACTCGTCCCTCGGCTCGAGTCGGAAGGCCTCATCAAGACGGTCCCACAGCGGGGCATGCAGGTTGCTCATGTAGACTTGAGCCTGATTCGGGACGCGTTCCAGTTCCGACTCTTTATGGAGAGCGCAGCAGTGGCGATCTTTACCGCTGAGGCAAGCGACGCGGCGCTCGCTCAACTTAGGCATGAGCATGAGAGCATTCTGGCCGAGTATCGCGGAGGCGTCACGGCAGACCTCGTAGCACGAGCCCAGGCAGTCGACTGGAACTTGCACTGGACCATCATCGCGTCCCTCGGCAACGCCATCATTGCCGATGCCTATCGGGTTAACTCTATCAAAGTGCGCCTCATCAGACAGGAGCAGACGCTCCTCTCCGAGGCTTTGGTCTCACCCGTGATGCAGGAGCATATGGCCATCATCGACGCGATGGAAACCCGCGATTCTTCTCAAGCTGTTGTAGCGATGGAAGCTCATATTAACAGCGCGAGGAACCGAGCTCTCGGGGTTAGGTGACCGGTCTTATGCGGAAGGGGTCGGTAGCGTAGGTACCATCTGGGGGAAGTCGTAAAGATGTGGGACGAGGGTGGATAGCTGACAGGATCGTCGAACTGATACGTGCGATAGATCGTGACCCCTCATATTCCAGAAACGTATCAGGAATGGCGATGTCCGTGGTATGAGCGGTCATGGTTACCCCTTGGTTTATTGTCGAGCTTAGACAGAGCTGTTTAGCCACGAAGGGGGCATATTTGCGGCCATGTTCGCAGAAGGTCGTGACAGCAGCTCGAGAACTCCACTCCTATCTGTACCTTTTAGAGAAGGTGCTGGGCTGGAAGACAAATGCTTCGGCAGACGACACGGTATGTCAGCTAATGGGATGGACCGGGCGTGCTTACCGGCGCACCCTTGATGAGGGGCGCCCCAGCACGAGGATCTGAGCCATGCCCACAGCTCCGCTTCAGCCCGTTGCCACCCTTGGGATCGACATCGGCAAGAACAGCTTCCACCTCATCGGCCTGGATGCGTGTGGCGCCATCGTCCTGCGCCAGAAGCTCTCGCGTGGGCAAGTTGAAGCTCGCCTGGCCAACATCCCACCCTGCCTGATCGGCATGGAAGCCTGTGCCGGGGCTCACCACATCGGCCGCCAGCTTCAAGCCCTGGGTCATGACGGACGCCTGATCCCGGCTCAATACGTCAAGCCCTTCCTCAAAGGCCACAAGAACGATTATCGCGATGCCGAAGCCATCGCGGAGGCGGTGCAGCGGCCCACCATGTCGTTTGTGGTGATCAAGACCCCGGACCAGATGGACCTCCTCGCCCTGCACCGCGTGCGCTCGCGTCTGGTCAGTCAGCGCACGGGCGTGACCAACCAGATCCGCGGCTTCCTGCTCGAGCGCGGCATCACCGTACGCCAGGGGCTTGCGCCGTTGCGGCAGGCGTTGCCAGGCATCCTGGGTTCGTCCTCTGACGCCCTGTCGCCGCGCATCGTTCGCCTCATTGCCGATCTGGCTGAGGATTGGTGTCAGCTCGACGAGCGCATCACTGAGGTCTCCGCCGAGATCGAGGCGCTCGCCGCGCAGGACGAGCACTGTCAGCGTCTCATGAGCGTGCCGGGCGTGGGGCCGATCATCTCGTCCGCCGTGGTGGCGGCGATCGGCACCGGCGCCGGGTTCAAGCAGGGCGGGACTTCGGGGCTTGGCTTGGGCTGGTGCCGAAGCAGGAGTCGACCGGCGATCGCACCATCCTGAGCAAGATCTCCAAACGCGGCAACAAGTACCTGCGGACGCTGTTCGTCCAAGCTGCTCACATCGTGCTGGTGCGTCGACCGCATGGGGCGAGGCTCGGCCTGTGGCCCTGTATCGAGGCGGCGGGACGACGGCTGCATCACAACATGCTGGTGATCGCGCTGGCCAACAAGCTCGCCCGCATCGCCTGGGCGGTGTTGGCCCGTGGACATTGCTATCAACCCCGGAGTGCCTCTCATGCAGCCTGATACGAACTTACCTCTGAGACGCTACGGAGTCGGTTCAGATGAACAATCAACGCTGAGGGTCGAATGATGACATCAGCTAGCTAATCAGCGGCTTCCCGCCGAGGTCTGCGAGATAAAGGAGGAGATGGACGAACGGTCTGCCCGGCGCAGCCATGAGACTGGGTGCCAAGATGGCCCATTGAGGTCTTTTGGCTAGCGAGTCTTGGATGCGCGCGGATACCCATGATGGCCCGGAGCTAAAGCTCCACACAGAGGCCGAATACATTGATGCAGCTCTCACGTTCGTCACTCTGCCAACATCATCTTGCGACGCACGGCCGGACCATACAAAGTGGCACAGGCCGCATACGACAAATTCGGCGTCGTCATCCACACCCTCCCTTGGGCAACGCTCCGCTCGGGAGCTCGTCTCGACCTGCTTCTGCTGCTCCTCTCAGGCGGCCTGGAACGTGGTGCCATGCCGGAGCATGGCATGCATGATGATCGCCAACCGGCGGGCGAGCGCCACGCGGGCCTTCCTCATCGTCGAGCGTCGGGCGATGCCGAGCGCCCACTCCTTGAGAGCCAGGGCGCCGCGGTAGCGCGTGAGCATCACGTTCGCGGCCTCGTACAACAGGGTTCGCACCCGCCGATCCCCACACGTAGAGATGCTGCCGACATARTCGATCTCGCCCGACTGRAAGCGCCKCGGCACSAGRCCGAGRTAGGCTCCCACATCRCGCGAKCGGYGGAAGCGCTCCGGTGCRTCGATGGTGGCGACAAAGGCCAGKGCTGTCAGTTGGCCGACACCGGGGATAGTCATCAGCCGCTGGCAGGCCTGTGACGAACGGGCCAGCAACCGCATGTCACGGTCGATCGCCACGACCGCTTCCAGAACGGCCTTGCGCGCGGCCAGCAGCCCCTGCATGGCACCGGCCAGACCTGCGATCCCGTGGCTGGCCTGGATCACCTGTTCGGTAAAGTGCGGGCTGAGCCCACGAGGCAGCCGGACCCCGAATACCACGGCCAGGCCGCGGATCTGGTTCTCGAGGGTAACGCGCTGCCCGACCAGCTTCTTGCGGGCGATGATCAGGGCTCGCACTGCATGGGCCGGTAGTGACTTGACGTGCACGGGCTTGAAGAAGCCGGTGCGAGCCAGATGAGCCAGCCCGCGGGCATCGTTGCGGTCGGTCTTGTGCGTGGCAAGCGACTTCAGTGCTTGGTAGGCCTGCCGGCTCTCGATGCAGATCACCGGCAGCCCGAGCGCGGCAAGTCCGTGGAAG
>NZ_JBFUMH010000203.1:0-7741 GCF_054049475.1 Microvirga sp. P5_D2
ATCATGCTCTCACAGTGAGCGAGAGGTCTTAAGCCATCTTAGCAATAGCTGAAACTCAGCAAAAATTTTCATCAACTAATTGCCCTCTCTGCCCTCACCGGAAGCGTCGTATCGGTTGACTCGACTGGGCGAGAAGTTCGGGTCTGACATCCAACTATGCGAACTCCTCAATAGGATTGCCCTCGACTGCACTCGAAAGAGCCTCCCATGGGAGCGACCTCCGAACCGATTCAATCCCAGGTGCAAGGCTCGGACCCAGGTGCAAGGCTCGGTTCACCGACTTGGAGGCTGCCAGCACCTTCCCGCTGACCTCCCACCAATGATCCAGGACCTCAAGGTCGTACAGAGTGGGGGAGAGAAGAGTGGAGGGAAATCCGCCTAGGTCCAATTCGAGGAGGTTCGATTTACTGGGCGTTTGCGATCAGCCTCAGTCTGTCAGACGAAAGGTGCTGCCCAGGAGAGGGGCTCAATTTCTGATATATGTCAATGTCTTAGGTGAACCTGGGGATGCTACATCGTCCGTATTGGCTCGCAAGCTCCTATACCCAGTCCCCCAGATTTTCTGCCCCTTCTGTTGCAAGGAGTTGCGCTACATTTTGGGGAACTGTCGAGCCTGAACCAAGGTTCAGGTTCTTATTGAGAGCAGACTACCTCATCCATTCGATATGCCGAAGGCTGAACCGCTAGTATGTAACAGTTTTGTGGGGCAGAACGCCTTAGAGGGGTTTAGAGCCCGTTTTTGCAACATGCGTGAGCGCATAGCAGCAACGGAGTACTTGCGGTTTAGGGAAGGCAACAGGCTACATAGCCCGTATAAGGCCCTTGGGCGAAATCTGCCGGAGAGCCACTTGATAAATTTAACCGACAAACACGATTGGCTTGCGCATACTCATCTCCCTTGTGGGCAACCTAATGCTACTCCAAAGGTAGCTAGGATGACCAGCATTTCATAACATGGATAGTTCATAAGATAGATAGTTCAAAAAAGTTTCGTTCGCTAGTGCGCAAGCCGTAATTCATGCGAGCGCGACAAACCCTGCTGCCATCCCGCGTTTCAAGTTTACCGCCTTCCAGCCTAGTGCTTTGAAACCCAGTGGCGGGAGACCAAATTGCCTTAATTCGGCTGCTGACATCTCCTGCCCCTCAATCCAAGTTTGTTTGGAGCTTACTAAGTTTGGAAAGTCTTTTGGGTTTAGGTGTTTCATTACAACGTTTGGCATACTGTCCGGTATGTAGCAGACCAAATCTAGGTTCTCCAACTCAGAAACTTCAATGTTTTCATAGCAAACCGCGTCTAAAAAGTTCTCCTCTCGTACTATCAGATTATACAGTATTTCGTTTGTATGAAAGGAACATGAAATCGTGTACTCATTCCCATTATTCGCTAAGGGTTTGTGGAAAAATAATATTATGTTGTTATAGTCTACTCCAGTATCAGTCTCCTTCGGTGGCAGAGGTATCGAAGTCGCCTCATGGTGTACGCCTTCAGAATCCACAACAGAATACCGTATATCCTTTATATCTACCATGCTGTCACCGGACGTGACGGTCATGCCGTAAGCTGATATAGGTTCAGATATAGGAGATATTGTATCTATAATCCTAACTTCATCAGGAATTGATTTATTCTTGTAGTATAGAGAGTTTGAGCGAGCCTCAAATACGCGCCTAATAACCCTTATATTATCTGAATTACGCGCGACTCTATGCAAACTCCTAACCCGGTCAAAGATATCAACTTCTCTATTATCAATCGATAATTTATTCCTGGCAGACGACACTGCCTTGATCAAGAAACTCTCGACCTGTGCTTTATAATCATTATAAGGTTGCTTATCTATTTCATCCAAGGCAGCAACGAAATCTAATGTGTCAATCCCTGTCTTAATGTGACAGACATTATTTACGCCTAGTTCATCCAACGATCTAAGTACAGAATAATCTATCACGGATGATGTTAAAGCATTCAAATATTGCTTTATTCCACCACGAAACAAATAGGGCAATTTCCTTTCAAAACTAAAGCCGATAATGGTCCCTGCATCATTATGTGGCCTCCTAATTAGTTCGTTAACTGGAAGGTTATTGATAACTCCTCCATCAAGGTGCTTATCGCTGCGGTAAGTATGAAATATGAAAGGCAGAGCAGATGAACAAAATACAGAGTACTCTAATGTGTGATCCGTGTCAGAACCATCAAAAACTTTTGAGTTTCCATTATATATATCTGTAGCATGAATTTGAACTCTGATTGGCAAAGAGGAAAGATGATTATATCCTTCGAAAAGCTCTCGAATAAAGCGGCTGTATGCGTCTGCATTATACAAGGACTTCCCAAGAAAGATTGGGACAAAAGCCGAAGGGAAACTTATGTTACGACTAATTTGTGGTAAGTAAGTTTTCGCAAGACGTAATATACGTTCCTTGAAAACAGCAGGATCGCGTCCGCTGCCTAATATACATGCAGCAATTGCTCCAGCAGATGATCCAGAAACCCGCGTAACTCGGAAATTCAACTCAGGAGCGAGCTTGTAGATTACCTCGGCGGCCGCGAGAAGTGCGACTAACTTTGCCCCACCGCCTTGGAAGACAATCTCGATTGGAATCTCTTCCGAGTTGATTTCAACGCGCGGAGGCATGTCTCGAATCCATGTGATGCTGCTGAAGCAGCGGGCACATTTATACAAGCGAAGCGGCTGAAAGCGGTCAAGCTTGGCAGCATGGGTGAGACATGTTGAGTGATAGCCGCTGTGGAAATTTGTGAAGCTGCTATAGGTGCTGGGCAAGGATAATCTGATCGCTTGCGGTTCATGATGAGCATGCTCATACTGGACTTACACTGTTGTTCCTGTGCCACTCTGAACACGGGATGCCGCCTCGCTCGCTCCATGGCACTTAGTATGCCATCCACTGTCCACCAACAGCGATTACGGCTCAATGCTCCCGTAACAGTATCCGCTTTTTGCCAGGGCAGGCCCGCAGTATGTAATTTCATTGCAATTCCAGGAAAACTGCACTAATATGCGTATTCGTCGATCACACGACGGCTGTTACTCAATTTAGAATGATGTTTGATGTATACGAATGCTCCCATTAAAGACGTTTATGAACTACTAGATCAAGAGAGCGCCTTCGCCAGTTCCCATAACTGGGAAGGTTATGCTCAATCCATTGATGAGACCCGGACGGGTCTCAATGCTTTTCTCGCACGCCATCCCTTTCATGTTGTTGTGAAGGACTGGGAGTCCCGGAACGACGAGGACGAACAAGCATACCAATCCGATGTTGATGCGTATAATTGGCTGGACGAGGAGAACATAAGCTACGAAACTTTCGAAGAAGCGCCGCTCTATGACGCTGGCATTACGGTTCTCGGCTTCCCCAGCGAAAAAGCAGCCACGTTGTTCAAGCTGCGCTGGACTTGATCGTCCGAGAACACAACAACTGACCTGGAAATTCATTTCAGGTCAGTCGCAGTTTCGCGGCATACCTCAGCAAAGGCGCTCCAGCCTCTCCTCGGTCAACCTTTCTCCGGATTCTCCCATCCCCGACCCGGCTCCCGGTCAACGTTTTTCCTATCGTTGATCCAGCCTCTACACCTTCCCGACCATCCTCGTCGCACCCGTTCAACCCTCTCCAAAATCATTTTGCCGACCGCTCAACGATCATCGACTGGTCCCCGCCAGGGAGGGTGGACGAACTGTTCATGGACGATGACGACATCGTCGTCGCGGCATGTTGAGATCGTCCGACGATATCGTTGAAGACGATCCGGCGACCTGTGCCCGCCGGGGGGTGACGGACTATTGCGCGGATGCTTTCCAAGAACTCTTCATTTCCTGCACCAACGATCCAGCCACGAGATTTCAAGACGTTGGCAGTGCAGAAAGTCCGTGCGAGAATCTTCTTAAACTACACGGGAGTTTTTGGATGGTTGCTGGTCGGAAGTTCGGGTACTCGCGCGTCTCAACATCTGACCAGGACTGGTCCCTGCAACTCGATGCCTTGATCCGTGCCGGTGTCGATGATCGAGACATCTATCGAGAGAAGGCATCCGGAGCGAAGCGGGATCGAACCGAGCTACGCCGCATGCTCGATCAACTTCGTCCAGGTGATCAGGCAACGGTCTACCGCCTAGATCGATTAGCGAGATCTCAGCTTCACCTGCTCCAGATCGTCGAGGAGATCGAGAGCAAAGGAGCCAAGCTAGTCTCCGTGATGGACAACATCGACACAAGCACGGCCACCGGCAAGATGGTCGTCGGTGTGCTGGCTGTCCTGGCCGAGTTCGAACGCAACCTTCTCCTCGAACGCAGTGCGGCTGGCCGAGCCATCGCCCGGCAGCGCCAAACTCGCTTTGGTCGTCCTCCCAAGATCACCGAGGCTCTGGTCCGACAGGTGATGCTTGCCCATGATGATCCGAACACTACGGTCCCAGAAACCTGTCGTATCCTGGGGATCAGCAAGTCGAGCTATTACGCGGCTCTTCGGGCAGGACAGCGTGAAGCCATGGCATCAGCCGAAGCTGCATGATCCCTGCGCAAGTTCGTGACGGTCGATGACGGTCAGAGAGCCGTGTCAGGACCGTTACGATCTGAACAGATCTCTTCGAATGAAGCCATTTGGGCTGCTTCTGATCTCGGCATAGCGAGTGCTGGTTAGTTCGTGAAAGAGATCTGAGTGGTCCTGCTGCGCACTCCCACTGCTTCTGGCTGGATCACTTCACTTGCGTTTCGTTCTTCCAGCCATCAGCCAGATCCTTCGGATCAATCCCTGTAGGGATCATGATTGTCATATCATCCTAGATCTAATCTACCTTCTCCCCTCACCTTCGCTTACAAAACAAACGAAAGTGAGGGGAGAAGATCTAGTCATCCTGAGTCCGTGACTACCTAACAAGCCGCGTAGCCAATGTTACTTGGCGCAGGAGGTTGCCCGGTCCCTGCTCTAGCGAGCCCTATCTCGACAAGTTCCACCTACATCCTGGGGTGTTACGGTTGACGGCTGAGTGTGCCCTATCGCTTTTTGCACTCGCCGGTCGATGCACCCCCGGTGAACCCTTTTATGTCCAACGGTTTACAATTTTTGGGAAATTGTAGCTTCACGCATCCACTGTTAGGGTATCGATGCGTGACGGATAGGGGTCGAATAGTTCAAGACACACCTATCCTCTTTTCAATGCCTTCTTGCAAAGCGATCCTGACGATCCTTTGCCAAGCAGCCGTTGCCTCCCTACCACCTCGGGTGGGGCGTCCGTCTTGGTCGGCGGCTCTGCCTTACGTTCCCCGGTCTGTGGCTGACACCATCACGTGTCTTATCGCCTTTGCTACTTGTCCCGGATGACTGGTTGGGGTGGAGTCGCCCCTGTTAACTCCTGAGCCTTATGTAATGTTATTTATAAAAGATCCCGCTGCATCTTGTCCATAAAGAATGATTTGTGAGCACTTTCTGTCATAGGAGCGGGATGAGCCGGATCGTGCCTCCGTTCTGGCCTAACGATGCTTCAATCAAAGCGCTTGCCGCTCCTGTTGCGCCAAATCTTGATCGCTCAAACGGCTCCCTAAAATCATTTTGCTCACCTGAAGCGCGTTGCGGAATGACGCAGCACTTATAGGACGAACTCGGAGATCCGCCTCGCCATCCGAGTTCATCGAATAATGTGTCCGTATCGATCTGGAGGGCATATCTCGCAACTGAGAGACGGCGTTTTCGGAGGAACGAATATCGGGGGAACCTCGGGCGGCAGCGGAAGATCATTGCTGTCCGGGAGCAGAAACTGCTCCAGATCTTCATCAAGCGCACGATGATCGTACTTGTAGCCCGATTGCTGCGCCCGCTTCTTCGCAGCATGATCCGCCATGAAAACATTGGCGATCTTCACCAGTCGGCGCGGCGATACTTCATTCTGACGCCACAGGGTTCTGGCAAACCAGCCGATGGCATTATTCTGAACGCTTAGCGGGATGTCTTTACGTCCGACCTCTGTTCTCGTGAGCATCCGCTTCCGAAGGGCAAGATAGGTTGCATATTCCCACCGAGCAGTCCGATCTGCATCGATGTAGAGAGGCTGCTCGCGGCTACGCAGGGCGTCAATATGGGGAAGGCACTCTTTCGGCCATTCTTTATCGTTCAGTAAGTTCCCGTTGAATGCGAACACGATGGGGGACGTTAGCCAAATCGTTTTGAACCCTCCCTCCTCGCCCCGCACCTTCGGAACATAGACCTGAATCGATTGAGATCCGGCGCTATCGGTTGCGATTTTCAAAAGGTTGAGCGAGTTCGGCGACCGAAACAGGTGGTCGCATTCCTCAAAGACCAGAGGTGTCTTACCGTTCGAAAGCTCGAAGAACTTCTCCAGTTCGCGGACATTCTTCGGCATAGCGCGGATGACATTGCAGCCTGCATTGTCGATGGCCTGCGAGATCGCGAAGGATTTGCCAACGCCAGCGCCTCCACTGAGATAGCACGCTCGCGTATCTCCCTGGATCACTTGCTCGGATCGTCGCTGAACCGTTCTCATCTGCTTGGCGAGGGGGTTTTCGTTCTCGACCGCATCCCAATCCGCTGCGGTTCTTCTCGGTTTCAACTCGTAGTGTGTCGTCATCAAAAATTCGTTCCTGGCAATAGAAGTGYGTGAGCGCTCACGGCTTCCCCAACAGCGGGCGATCAAATCAGCACCCGCTGCTTGCCGAGCATGGTGGCTCGGTGTGGGAATCCTCCGTCCCAGTGAGACAGAGGCGTGATGAGGCTAAAGCCTCGTAATGGAGCCGAAGCTCCTGATCCTGAAGAACATCCCAGTGGGCGTCCTCAGGTCGGGAGAGGGAAAATCTCTCCCCGGAGATCCTCGCCACCCGTGGCGGCAGAGATCCATGTCGCTGGCCAGCAACTGCTGCCCTATCTAGTTAAGCTTCTTTCCGCTGTCAACCTATTTTGTAGGCACAAAATAGGCAGTCAACTGCTGTAAATTCGTCCATTGTACGGATAACTTGACATAGCTGATTGAGCCCTGTTAAGAACCAACCCATGGAGAAAGAGCAATTCAAACTGTGGCGTAAAACAATGGGCCTCACGCAGACCGGGGCAGCCCGTGTTCTTGGGCTAAACCGCAACACTATCGAGTTGTACGAACGCGGCACTCGGCGCGACGACCCCAACCATGTCGTGTCCATCCCCCGCACCGTCGAACTTGCCTGCGCAGCGTTGCTGCTTGGTATTCATCGTTACAGCGGCCCTGATGAAATGATCCAGGATGACTTGAAGGTGGATGTTGCTCACCTCGTAACTCCGGATGGGCTTCGGTCTGGGGTCGAGGAGTGGATTGATAAGCACGTCACTGGAAGCTTCAGGATAATCAATAACGTGGCGGCTTTTTCGAGGGTATCAGAAGCCGTCCTTTTCAAGCTCACTTGGGATAAAGCTAACTTCGAGGAGCAGGACTGACCCGAACGGACGGCTCGGACGTTCCGCCGAACAAATAATTTTAGAGAACTCCACATGCACGCAGCACTTCTAAAGCAACACACGGCAGAGCGATCATCCGGTAGCCATTCCGGGTCCATCGGACGTTGGTCCGGTGCGCTCTTCATTAATTGTCATGGATTCGTTTCAATCTTGCGGGGGAGTTATGACCTCCCGCGTTTACCCGACGCGCGGGCGTTCCCGCGAACAGGCTGCTGACCACATTGGGGTCGGCCCGACCAAGTTTGACGAGTTGGTTGCGGACGGTCGCATGCCCCAGCCG
>NZ_JBFUMH010000204.1:0-5000 GCF_054049475.1 Microvirga sp. P5_D2
CACGGATTGCGGCGAAGATCGCACGGTGTTCCTGGAAGACCTCCCGCAAGCCCTTGGCCCCGTCGGTCATGAGCGATTGGCCGTGCAGCTTCATCCCGACATAGATGTGCTCGCGCAGCGCCCGCAGTGATGTGTCGAAGTATTGGTTATTGGCTGCCTGCGCGATGGCGAGATGAAACGCGAAATCGGCGTCCTCGCGGTGGATCTGGGAGTTGGTTGCCGCGTCCATGAGCGAGAGTGCCGTCTCGATCTTCTCGATGGCGGCGGAATCACGCCGACTGGCCGCGAGGGACGCAGCGGTCGTCTCGATGCAGATCCGGAACTCGTAGCAACGCTGGATGTCGGCAATCGTCTCGACGGGCGCGAAGCCGAGCGGTGCGCTGCGCACCTCGCGGACATAGCTCCCGGCACCTTGGCGCGAATAGACGAGGCCTTGATCCCGCAGCCGTTCCAGCGCGGCGCGCAGCACGGGGCGCGAGACGCCGAACTCCTCGGCGAGCGCCTTTTCCGGCGGCAGCTTCTGGTTCGCCGGATAATCACCGTTCGTGATCCGGCTGTAGATCAGATGATAGATCCGGTCCGCCAGCCCCGGGCGGGCGGGCCTGGGCGCCTCGGATGGCGGCTGGTCCATGTCGAAATCGGTCGTATCCATAATCGTGTCAGTCCCGTCCTGTGTTCGCTGTCATGGTGACGATTCTTGCGAGCGCGTCAGGTGCGCCGAACCCCCCGGACTTCGTGACAAGTCTTGTCCTTCGACCGCCGACAACCATTGATGAAACCGGCACCCCCGGCAAGGCCTCGCCCTCGACCTCGAGGATGCCGACACCGAGCGATCCCAGGATGGCGTCCGCGGTCTCGCCACCGCAGGCAACGAGCGTGCCCACGTCCGCGGACTTGGCGAACTGCGACACGGACTTGGCAAAATGAGCGTTGGCGCGGAGGGGATCGAACGCATCGCCGCCTGTGACGAGCCGAAGCAGCAGCGCGTCATGGCGGATGCCGCCCGTCGGCACTTCCACCCGACCGTCGGGGGCAGGCAGTTCCTGCACGCCGGCGGCGCGTAAGACGTCAAGCTGTGCCAGCGTGACGGGATCACGCGAACCGATCGCCAGCAGCAGGGGCGCCGGCAGGTTGCCGACCGGGGCGGGACATGCGCCAGGGCGCAGATGCCGGGCAAGCGCCGCCGCGAGACCGGCGGCTCCGACGAGGAGCACCGGATCCCCGGGCATCGCAGCCGTGACCACGCGGTCGAGGTCGGCATCGGTTGCCGCGTCCGGAACCTCGACCCTCACGCCGGCTTCGGCGAAGATCGCAGCCACGTCGATCGGAGAGACGACGCCTGCTCCGGAAAGTTGTCCGCCTTGGGTCGTCCGACCCTGCGCCGGGATCGCGGGTGTCACGACCGCCCGCTCGATCCCAGTCCTTGCGGCGACCATGCCGAGTTCCGCCGCGCAATGACCCTTGAGCCGGGAATCGACCTTCTTGAAGACCAGCATCGGTCGGTCGCCGATCGCATCGAAGACGTGGCTGACGGCGCAGGTTGCAGCTTCGGGGGATCCCTCGCGGGACGCCGTGCTGACTGCGAGCACGTCCGACGCGGTGGCCATGGCGGCGGGGATGTCGGCAGGCCGCCGAGCGACCGTACAGCGCAGGCCCACACCCGCGAAGGTCACCGCGCTGTCCAGGGCACCCGTGAGATCGTCCGCGACGATCAGCGTCTTCATGGTCGAAACCTCATTGCGTGCCAGCACCTTACAGGTAAATCTGTTAAATTAAAACCCTGAAATTATTGATCTCATCTGCAAATGTCATTCGGTTAAGTTTATGAAATTACTTGCATGATGGCGGAAACGCCAGTATGGAAGTGATCACTTTACATGTTTCCGAAGAAGCGATTGCGTCGAGCGTTCGCTGAGCAGAGGAGCCGTCTCGATGACCGTAGCTCACGAGCATCCGATTGTCATAACCATGGGTGACCCGTCCGGTGTCGGCGCCGAGGTGACGGTAAAGGCATTGGCGGCCCTGCCGCCGTCCCAGCGGGCGGACTTCGCCATCATCGGCGACCGCCGAACCCTGGAACGCGCGATCGCGGCGAGCAGCGTCAATCTGGGGATTGCCGACACCACGCGGACCGACGGCAGCGCATTGCGCCTGATTGACGTGCCTGTCGATGGCCTGCCGGACCGTTTCGGCGTGCTCAGCCCGCGCTGCGGCGAAGCCGCCTATCAGTACATCCGTACGGCGGTCGAGCTGGCACAGTCGGGACAGGCTGCCGGCATCGTCACCGCCCCGATCAACAAGGAGGCTCTGAACGCGGCCGGTCACCATTACGACGGTCACACTGGCCTCCTGGCCCACCTGACCGGCAGCCGTGCATCGTGGATGCTGCTCGCGTCCGAGCGCCTCAATGTTATTCACGTGTCCACGCACGTCTCCCTCAGAACCGCCATCGAGCGGGCGACCCCGGAGCGCGTCCTTGAAACCATTCGTGTCGGGCAGCGCCATTTCCAGCGCATGGGGATTGCGTCACCGCGCATTGCGGTTGCCGGCATCAATCCGCATTGCGGCGAGAACGGGCTGTTCGGCCGCGAGGACGACGATCAACTGGTACCCGCCGTGGCGGCTGCCCGTGCGGAGGGGATCGATGTCTCCGGACCGATTTCGGCTGACACGGTCTATCACCGCGCTTATCAGGGTGCCTTCGACTTGGTTGTGGCGCAGTACCACGATCAGGGGCATATCCCGGTTAAGCTGGTGGCCTTCGACAGCGCGGTGAATGTCTCCCTTGGATTGCCCATCGATCGGTCCTCCGTCGACCACGGAACCGCGTTCGATATCGCGGGCACCGGCAAAGCCAATCACGTCAATATGTTGTCTGCGCTCGACTATGCGCGGCGGCTAGCCATGAGCCAGGCGTTACCTTCGCGTTAGAGCTCAAGCGCGGGGCTGACCCGATCGGCGGCCTGCCAAGCCACCGATGAGCATGCGTTGAACCGGATGTTACTGGCGACGCGACGGTCTCCAGCGTGGATAAACGGAGGACGGGTCAAGGCCATGGCACGCATCACCCTGAGCCGATTCCTGATCGAGCAGCAGCGGGAAGGGGAGGCCCTGTCCGCCCAGCTTCGGCTTCTCATCGAGGTGGTTGCACGAGCTTGCAAGGCGATCAGTTACACCATCAACAAGGGCGAGCTGGGTGGCATCCTCGGCAGCCTGGGGACGGAGAACGTCCAGGGCGAGGTGCAGAAGAAGCTGGACGTTTTATCGAACGAGATTCTGCTGGAGGCCAACGAGTGGGGCGGTCATCTCGCTGCCCTGGCATCCGAGGAGATGGACACCATCCACCTAATTCCGCACCGCTATCCGAAGGGCGAGTACCTGCTCGTGTACGATCCCATCGACGGGTCGAGCAACATCGACGTCAACCTGAGCGTCGGCACAATCTTTTCGGTGCTGGAAGCACCCGAGGGCGCTTCCACCCGGGATGTTCAGGAAGAGGATTTCCTTCAGCCCGGTAGCCGACAGGTTGCTGCGGGCTACGCGGTCTACGGTCCCCAGACGTCACTCGTCCTGACATTCGGCAAGGGAGTGTTCGGGTTCACGCTGGACCGCGAGGTGGGCTCGTGGGTGCTGACCCAGAGCAATATCATCATCCCCGAAGGCAACCGCGAGTTCGCCATCAACATGTCGAACCATCGTCATTGGATACCGCAGGTTCGCCAGTACATCGATGACCGCCTTGCTGGACGGGAAGGCCCACGCGGTCAGGACTTCAACATGCGCTGGACGGGTTCGATGGTTGCCGACATCCATCGCATCCTCAACCGGGGCGGCATCTTCCTCTATCCATGGGACGCACGCGACCCGGCGCGGGCCGGCAAGCTGCGCCTGCTGTACGAAGCCAATCCACTCGGACTGATCATCGAGCAAGCTGGCGGCTCTGCCATCGACGGTACGCAGCGAATTCTCGACATCGTTCCCGCAGGCTTGCACGACCGCGTCGCGGTCGTCATGGGGGCCAGAGACGAAGTCGCAGCGTTTCAATCCTACAGCAGCGCCGAGAACGGGCCTGGTCTGTGACGTGAGGGCCATTTCGGACTGCATCGGCGATATGATGCGGATCAATTTCCGATAATCGCCATCCGGCGACGATCCCTATCAGGCCCGTTCGCGCAAGTAAGAGCTTGCCCGCCCAGAAGCCCAATTTCGCCCACTTTAGAGTGATGCAATGAATGAGATTCATGCGAGTCTAAAGGTCTCCTCCTGGCACTTCGCGGAAGTAGACTGATGGTCTGCTCTCGCGAGGAACAGCGGAAGTTCCTTAAGGGCATGGGATCGTCAGTGCGTGACCCCGAACGGACCTGCCGATGCATCGAAGTGCTGCCAAAAGCCCAGCCCCATGTGTGATCGCAGCATTGGGCTTATTGGCGGGCGCGCCGTCAATGCTCCCAATATGGTGGCTCTCCGAACGCCTCACGCAAGCAGTCGGCAAAAGCTCGCAACTTGGCCGAAGGCCGTCGTCCCTCCTGATGGGCGACATAGATAAATTCCGCAGCGGATCGTAGTCCGACGTCGATGACATGAAGGCGGCCCCTCGCGATGTCGGGACCGACGATGAACGTTGGCAGGAGGGCAATGCCGATCCCGGACAGCGCGGCGTCCAGCATCATGTCGCCGTTGTTCACGCGCAGGGTCGCCCGACCGCGAACAATTGTTGCACCGGTTGGGCCAGGGAACCGCCAGTCATAGACCCCCCTGTTGGTATAGAAGATTCCGGCATGACTCTCGAGGTCACCTGCCGCGCCAGGTATACCGTGCCATGCCAGGTAATCCGGCGAAGCAACGAGAACTCGCCGACTTGGCGCCAGCCGCCAGGCAACCAGCCGTGAATCCATGAGCGGACCGTGCCGGACCACGGCATCGTAACCCTCCGCGGAGAGGTCCACCCGCCGGTCATCAAGGTCGAGCGTCAGCTCGATGCCGGGATGCTGGGCGAGAAA
>NZ_JBFUMH010000204.1:15000-18132 GCF_054049475.1 Microvirga sp. P5_D2
GCAGCGATCGACATCGTGCTGGCCGAGTGTGACGGGACCGTGATGAGCACAATTTCGCCAGGGCGTTCCCCGGTAATAGCATTCAGAAAGGACCGCGCTTTGAGAGAGCCTCGAAGCCGCCTCTGAGCTGCTGGATGCGCTCCTGATAGGCGTTACTTAAACAGGCCCGGTCGGCTCCACAGGACGCCCGCCGCTTGAGCCAGCCAGCCTGCTCGTCCTCCATGTCACCGCGGGCGCCCATGCCAAGCAATGGCTTGAGCTGGGTGTAGAGGGTTGCCATCTCGACATCCCCGTCGTTCAGCTGCCGATCGGCACATACTGCCTTCTCGTCAGCAGCCTCGGCTTTGGAGCAGTCGAAACTGGCGGCCCCGGCAGGCTGCCATGCCGCAGGCGTCAACAGGGTAACAAGACCCGTGAGGCGGAGAGCATTTCTGATCATTGGATCATCCTCGAAAACCTGATTGCAGAGCAAACCCCTCCAGCCAATCGAGGCTCCCGGTCTTCGGGAGCTGTTGTGAAGCAGGGTTAACAGAAGGTGAGGGGCTTGGGTCATGCTCGCGAAGATCCTCAGCCGGAGCTCGCGGGACAGGTACCCGCCGTTCTGGCGTGTGGCACCCGCTCGGCATCGCCGGCCTGTTGTTCAGTGGGCCGGCCGCCTCACGGATGGCTGCTGATTTCCGATTGAGAGCGACGCAGGCTACCGCCGGCCATGATCCCAACCGTCAGCGGGTCGAAGCTGGTCAGGCGGCTGTAGTCACGTCCCGCATCAGACCCGCTTGCCAATTCTGTGCCGATCGGATCCATCCCGGTGATCTCGACCCGCGTGTTCCCAGGCCCTTCCACCATGACGAGGTCAAACAGAATGCTTGCATGCCTGGGCGCCAGCCGTACGCAGCCATGCGAAGCTGGGGTCCCGAGGCGGGACATGGCACGGCTGCCATGGATGGCATGGCCCGCATCGGTGAAGAAGATCGAATGCGGCATGGGCGCGTTATCCCATTCCCTTGAGTAATGCACCCTGGCCAGCCGTGACGGCATGAATGTCCCGACCGGCGTAGAGTAATCGGCAGTGCCCGTCGATACCGGCCAGGAGTAGCGTTGCTGCCCGTTAATGAACACGGTCATGCGCTGGGTCGTCTTGTCGACCACGATCGACACCTCGGCGACCGCAGGGGCGGCAAGGATGATGCCGCCGAGCAGTGCAATCACGGATGAGATGGCTCTGCGCATTGATCAGCCTCCAGCGTTGTTCCGGTCTAGGTTAGAGCATTGCATAAGGATGACTGCCAAGAACGGCTAAGGTTCCAATCGCCTGAAGGGCGGCATCCTGAGCCGGCAGACACTCACATCCCATCACGATTCCTTGGGCTGCTCACGTGTCTTCGGCTCGACGATCACATTGGGTGGCATCGGCTCGGATCCTGGCTCAATCAGATCGTGCAAGTCACCCTGCGCTACGGCCTCTGCCGTCCTCGTCGGAGTAGACTTCTGAATGCCGTAGGTCGGCGGCTCACGCTCAGTCTGACCGGTAGCTGTTCTCTCGTTTCGGACTTCGGAGACAGTCTCTGGGGGAACGAGCCGAAGGCTCACGGCGTGCTCTGCGATCACCACACTGTCGGCCGCCAGCACCAGACTGCTGCCCGCGCCCGCCACCACCTTGGCGAGGTCCTCAATCTCTCCGATCCTCTCAGGATCCCGGGAGACGTTGCGGATGTAGACTGCCAGCACCCGTCCGGGATGCTCCGCGACAATCTGACGATAGATCTCAGGATCATGCTGACCGCTGTCGCCGATGAGAACGAAGGGCAGATCGCCGTAGAGCGCCAGCATGTTGTGGATCAGCTCGCGCTTGTGGTCCTCAGCCTTACGAGGCAGAGGGCTTGTCCAGGAGACACCCCATTCCCGCAGGAACAGGATCGGGCCAACTGGGATGCCATGTCGGTCGAAGAACTCCTCCAGCACCTCGTAGATGCCCCACGGTGCGCGTGAGACATAGAGCATGGGGTTCTGCTGATCCCCGGAGACGCCGCCGTGCAGGGCCCGGTACAAGGCCCCGACCCCGGGAAAAGCCACCCGGCTCTGCGCGTCTTCGACGAACAGGCGCCAGAGCATCCTGAGCTTGTTGGCGACACCGGTGTACATGACCGTGTCATCGATGTCGCTGATGACCACATACCGGCAGCTGGCCAGTGGGATGAAGATCTGAGCTTGCGCCTGAACCGCATGGGGCTGCGGCAGGGTCAGATCCATGGTGTGCCATGAACGGTCGAGCGGTGGCGGCAGGGAAGGGGAGAGATGGATCCGAAAGTAGCCGTCTTGGTCGGTGGTGACGGTTTCCTCCGCTCCATAGAACCGGGCTGTCACGATGGCATTGGGGATCGCGCGGCGGGCAATGCGCCGACCGATATCGCGTAAGTTAGTCAGGAGGTCTCCTCGTCCCGTCTCTGAGTGCGGGCTCGATTGCCGGAACACCCGACCGATCAGAAAGACCTCGGAGCGGGATCCGTATCCGCGGTAGGGCTGGATGACCACGCCTCTTTCGCCTTGCGCCTCCTGCACGGGCCGAGCCGCGATGCCCAGCATGCGGATGAGTGCGCCCAGCCATTTCCTCACTGCGCCGGTGAGGCTCATCGCGTTCACCCTGTATCCTTGTCTGATCTCCCAATGAGGTGGGTCGCGGAAAAGATCCTTGGAGGTCTGCTCTGTTAAGCCATGATACCTTTGCACCAGCTGCGGTGGACCTGGCTCGGTCCGCCACGAAATCCGAAGAACTTCTGACTTTTAATCAGAGGGTCCTAGGTTCGATTTCCAGCGCGGTCGCAAAGCTTTATCAAACACTTATCTGCGGATCGGGCTTGGTTTTGCTTCCCAGAAAACCGGATTGGGAAGCGTATGGGACGCAAGCGCGGCAGAGAGAGTTTTGTCCGCCGCGATCGCATCGGCTCATCCGCAGGTCCGACCCGACTGCCAGAAACAACCAACGTCACGAATCAGCCAGAGAGCGGACCTTGTCACGGCCTCGCTGAATGGCTCAGATTGACCCACAGCCGACCTTCAGCAGCCCATCTGGCGTCTCATTACCCGGGACATTCCAGCCCCCACTCTCCTTATAGGGGTACCGCGGGCCCAGGC
>NZ_JBFUMH010000205.1:0-7629 GCF_054049475.1 Microvirga sp. P5_D2
CCTCCAGCGACAGGTGCGAGACTGCCGCAAGCGCTTGGAACGGCATGCTCGTCGTGCGCTTTTGTGCCGCATCCATCGAAGCCCTACGGTCTTCAGCCTGTTCTTTTCTTCTCTCTTTTCGTGACGAGCCTCTGCCTCGCGTCTGGCTCAGCTAGGGTCGTATCATGCAACTGACTCCCCGTGAAAAAGACAAGCTTCTCATCGCCATGGCCGCCATGGTTGCCCGCCGGCGATTGGAGCGGGGCGTGAAGCTCAACCATCCTGAAGCCATCGCGCTCATCACCGATACTGTTGTGGAAGGCGCGCGCGACGGCCGCTCCGTCGCTGAGCTCATGGCAGTCGGCGCACATGTCGTGACGGCCGATCAGGTGATGGAGGGCGTTGCGGCAATGATCCACGACGTGCAGGTGGAAGCCACATTCCCGGATGGCACGAAGCTCGTCACGGTCCACCATCCCATCCGGGGAGCCGCGTCGAAGGACGTTCCAGGCGAGGTGACGACGCAGACTGGCGAAATCATCTTTAATGAAGGTGCAGAGCGCACCGTGCTGACTGTCGCCAATACGGGGGACCGTCCCGTTCAGGTCGGCAGCCATTATCATTTCCACGAAACGAATCCGGCCTTGTCCTTTGACCGCGAGAAGGCGCGCGGCATGCGTCTTGATATTGCTCCCGGCACGGCGGTGCGCTTCGAGCCGGGCTCCACGCGCGAGGTTGTTCTGGTGCCCCTGTCAGGCAAGCGTGAAGTTTATGGTTTCCGCCAAGGCGTGATGGGAGCGCTCTGATGTCGAATGTAAGAAAGCCCGCTTCGCTTCCCCGCGCCGCCTATGCGGACATGTTTGGTCCCACAAAAGGGGACCGCGTTCGCCTCGCAGATACCTCGCTCCTCATCGAAGTAGAGAAGGACTTCACGACCTACGGCGAGGAAGTGAAATTCGGTGGCGGCAAGGTTATCCGCGATGGCATGGGGCAGGCGCAGACCACACGTGCGGCAGGAGCCGTCGACACGGTCATCACCAATGCCGTGATCCTCGATCATTGGGGCGTGGTGAAAGCGGATATCGGCATCAAGGACGGTCGTATCGCCGGCATCGGCAAGGCGGGCAATCCGGATGTGCAGCCCAATGTCGATATCATCATCGGCCCCGGAACGGAGATCATCGCCGGAGAGGGCAAGATCATCACCGCCGGTGGCTTCGACTCCCACATCCACTTCATCTGTCCGCAGCAGATCGAAGAGGCGCTCATGTCCGGCATTACGACGATGCTGGGCGGAGGAACAGGACCTGCGACAGGCACCTTCGCCACAACCTGCACGCCCGGTCCCTGGCACATCGCCCGTATGATCGAGGCTGCTGATGCTTTTCCGATGAATCTGGCATTCACCGGCAAGGGCAATGCGTCCCAGCCCGGCGCGCTTGAGGAAATGATCCAGGCAGGCGCTTGTGCTCTGAAACTACATGAGGATTGGGGAACGACGCCTGCCGCAATCGATTGCTGCCTCTCGGTTGCCGATGCCTACGACATCCAGGTGATGATCCACACCGATACGCTCAATGAATCCGGATTTGTCGAGGATACGATTGCAGCCTTCAAAGGCCGAACAATCCATGCCTTTCATACGGAGGGCGCAGGCGGGGGACACGCGCCGGACATCATCAAAGTGGCAGGGCTGCCCAATGTGCTGCCGTCCTCCACTAATCCGACTCGCCCCTACACGGTGAACACCATCGACGAGCATCTCGATATGCTCATGGTCTGCCACCACCTGTCGCCTTCGATCCCTGAGGACCTGGCATTTGCCGAGAGCCGCATCCGTAAGGAAACCATAGCTGCCGAAGACATACTTCACGATATCGGCGCGCTGTCGATGATGTCTTCCGACAGTCAGGCCATGGGGCGTGTGGGTGAGGTCATCATCCGGACTTGGCAGACGGCTCACAAGATGAAGGTTCAGCGTGGGTCGCTGCCCGGTGAGATGGGCGACAACGACAACCTTCGCGCCCGCCGCTATATCGCGAAGTACACGATCAACCCGGCAATCGCCCACGGCGTCTCCAAGCATATCGGTTCCGTCGAGGTCGGCAAGTTGGCTGATCTTGTGGTCTGGACGCCGGCTTTCTTTGGCGTGAAACCTGATCTGGTAATCAAGGGCGGAAGCATTGCCGCGGCGCTTATGGGCGACCCCAATGCCTCGATCCCGACGCCGCAGCCTGTGCATTACCGCCCGATGTTCGGTGCCTATGGCCGGGCCTTGTCGGCAACCTCGCTCACCTTCGTTTCGAAAGCTGCCGTCGACAATGGATTGGCGGCAAAGCTCGGTGTTCAGAAGCAGCTTGTCGCCGTCGAGAATGTTCGCGGCGGCATCGGCAAGAAAGACATGATCTTGAACGACGCGACACCCTTCATCGAGGTCGATCCCGAAACCTACGACGTTCGTGCYGATGGTGAGTTGCTGGTTTGCGAACCGGCCGAAGTCCTCCCCATGGCTCAACGCTACTTCCTGTTCTGATATGATCCGCGCAACATCCATCATCCGCCGCGAGGCTGTCGATACCGATCGCATCGTCGATGTGATTACCCTGGACCATGGCGACCGTCATCGCCGGCGCATCGTGCTCAATGCCGATGGTGGAACAGCATTCCTTCTGGATCTCGACAAAGCCGATGTTCTCGAAGACGGCGACGCAATTCTGCTGGATACGGGGTGGCTCGTCGAGGTGCGTGCTGCTCCTGAGAAGCTCGTCGAGATCAGGGCGAACGATCCTCTCGAACTTCTGACCTTGGCGTGGCACATCGGCAATCGCCATGTACCGGCCGAGATTGCGAAAGATACGATCTATATCGGCTATGACCACGTATTGGTCGACATGTTGCGCGGGTTAGGCGCGCGCGTCGAAATCGTCGAACGTCCCTTCCGGCCCGTTCGCGGGGCATATCACCATGAACACGGCGGCGATCACCATGGGAACGGGCATGGATAAGCCGCTTCCAAATTCTCCTGGTGGAAACGAGGCGGCGATCCTGCCGCTATTCGCCTGGCTTTCGCCTTCCTATCCGGTCGGCTGCTACGCGTACTCCCATACGCTCGAATGGGCGGTGGAGGCCGGTGACGTCACGAATGAGGAAACGCTGGTCGCATGGCTGAGTGATATTCTGACGCTTGGCCTCGGTCGGAACGATGCCATCCTCCTCGGCCACGCTTATCGCGCCATCGAGGCGGGCGATGAGAAGAGGCTTGAAGAGATCAACGAACTCGCTCTGGCCTTGTCGCCTTCTGCGGAGCTCTATCTCGAAACGAGCCAGCAGGGGCGAAGCTTTCTGGACGCGACGCTTGCGGCATGGCCTTCGCCGCGGCTTCTGCCGTTGGAGGGCGATGTGGCGTTTCCGGTCGCGGTCGGCATGTCTGCGGCCGCTCATGGCGTTCCCCTTGCGATGGCTACGCCCGCCTATCTCTTCGGATTGGTGCAGACCCTCGTCTCGGCCGCGATCAGGCTAGCGCCCATTGGGCAGACAGCCGGCATTCGTGTCTGCGCTGGTTTGTTAGCCATTGTTCAGGACGTCGCGCGAGCAGCTTTGGACCAATCCTTGGATCAGATCGGCGGGGCGACCTTTCGCGCCGATCTCGGATCCTTTCATCATGAAAATCAGTACACGAGGCTTTTCCGGTCATGATTTCTCACACAGGACCCCTTCGCGTCGGTATTGKCGGGCCGGTCGGCTCGGGCAAGACCGCCCTCATGGAAGCGCTCTGCAAGATTTTCCGAGAGCGCTACGATATCTGCGCCATCACGAACGACATCTATACCAAGGAGGATGCACGCCTTCTCACGGTCGCCGATGCGTTACCGGAAGAGCGCATCATGGGTGTGGAGACGGGCGGTTGCCCGCACACGGCCATCCGTGAGGACGCCTCGATCAATCTGGCTGCCATCGCCACGATGCGCAAGCGCTTCCCGGCTCTCGACATCGTGCTTGTTGAATCCGGTGGCGACAATCTCGCCGCAACCTTCTCACCCGAGCTTGCCGACCTGACGATCTACGTGATCGATGTGGCAGGCGGCGAGAAGATCCCCAGGAAAGGCGGCCCCGGCATCACGCGCTCCGATCTTCTGGTCGTCAACAAGATCGACCTTGCGCCTTATGTAGGCGCCGATCTTGCGGTGATGGAGGAGGACACGAAGCGCATGCGCCGGCAGCGCCCTTATGTGTTCAGCAACATTCGCGGCGGCGTCGGCGTAGAGGCCATCGCGAAGTTCATCGAGGAGGCCGGTGGATTATCCGCGGCTGCTTAATAAAGAGGGGATTAATACATGAACTCGAAGCGATTATTTCTCATAGCTACATTAATCGCAGCGGTTACGCCTGCGCTGGCTCATACTGGCGCCCATGATGTAGGAAGCTTTGCTGCAGGCTTCACGCACCCATTAGGCGGCCTCGACCACATTCTTGCTATGGTTAGCGTCGGCCTTTTCGCTGCCATGCTTGGAGGACAGGCCGTTTGGGCCGTGCCCGCAAGCTTCGTAGTCATGATGCTTCTAGGGGGTGCTTTGGGGGTAGCGGGCGTCAGCCTTCCAGCCGTCGAGGCAGGAATYGCGGGTTCCGTTATTATCCTGGGAGCAGTCGTGACTTGGGGAAGATCCTGGCCCTTGAGTGCGGCTATGGCCTTGGTGGGAGCCTTCGCGATATTCCATGGTTATGCCCATGGCGCGGAGTTTCCGGCCGGGAGTGATGCGGTTGGATATAGCGCTGGCTTTGCTCTAGCGAGTCTTGTTCTCCATATAACGGGTCTAACAGGTGGTTTTTTCCCGCTCTTCCAAGAACGCGTAGCCCGCTTCTCCGGTGTCGCGATCACCACCGCTGGCTTATGGGTTGTTCTGAACTGAAGGGCTTGCTTCAGCCCGAAGACGTCCTAATCCATTAACTTAATGTTTGCACTGGCGCAGATCTTGTAGAGCATCTGCGCCTAATTTTTAAATTTTGATTTGCATAATTGCAAATAATTATCTAATGCCAACTATGAAACAATGATGCACATTTGAACGAAGCCTGATACCTCTGAGAAGGGGCTCCGTAACATTCCTGTTTCCCCAAGGAGGTATTCAAGACGTAAAGGAAATGGCGCTGTTCATATTATCTGCGAACTGCATAGGTAATTAATAAGGGTTAGCTGCTAGAATGTAGTGATCTATGTAGAGTGAAGTACTTAATTCGTCACTTAATAGCGTATCATTATGACGACGTTATCTAGGTGCGGCAAGTTGATACGGGTAATTATTAAGAATTGACTTTTTATCCTAATCTCGACGATCAGCCATATATCTCGGTTGGGGAGTAATCAAATGGGGGGGGCTGTGCGCGTTGGCTTGATCGCTGACGATGATGCATATTTTCGGATGGCCGTCGGTGCAATCTTGGATCGCCAGTTCGGCTTCTCGGAGATCATTGAAGCGGCATCTCTGGACGAAGCGTTGGAGCGTCTGAGTGACAACCCGGCCATCGGCGTCGCGCTGTTCGATCTGTCCATGCCCGGCATGCGCACGCCCACCAATTTGAGGGCTGTCAGGGAGTGTTTCCCTGAGGCGCGTGTTGCCGTGATTTCGGCTTCCAGTTCTCGGCAGAATATCTTGCTGGCCTTGGAAGCAGGCGTTCATGGATACATGCTCAAAAGCTTGGGCATTACAGAACTCGCGGCTGCACTTCAAACCATTTTCGACGGAGGGATCTACGTTCCTCCCTGCCTAGCAGATATTTCCTCGGCGCCATTAGTGAGCTCAACAGGAGAAGCGCAGGCGTCTATGGTCGAGAGATTGGAACCGTCGATTGACCATCATGAGGCAATCAGTCCACTCACCCCGCGTCAGCAGGATGTGCTGGATCTCCTTGTGCAGGGCAAAACGAATAAAGAGATCGCCATTGCACTTAAACTGGGCGAGGGAACGGTCAAGATCCACATGGCCGCGATCTTCCGGTACTTTGGTGTCAACAATCGTGCCGCGGCTGCGGTTGCTGGTGCACGTCCCTATCCGAACCGCAGGCGTCATCTTCTGAACGGCGTGTGATTCGATAAAGGGGGCGAAAGTGCAGGGGCAGGGCGCAAGGATCATGCGAGCAGGGGCGAGGCTGGGCCGGTTGCACCGCAACAGTCTGCTTTGGCGCTTCCTTCTGATCGGTATCGCCGCTCTGGCGCCATTGAGCGCCGCCCTTGTGCAGTTTGCCGGCGATGAGCGCAAGTTAGCCGTGTCGGCGACGCGAGAGCGGGCAGAGCTTCTCATCTCCTATGCCATCGATAGTCAGGATCACGTCATCGCGGAAGCCAAGGCAGCGCTACGCTTCCTTGCCACTGCACCTGAGTTGCACGCTGACAAGCAAATGTGCGCCACCTATCTGCAGCGCCATCTCGCCATGCATCACTGGATGAGCGCTCTGCGTGTATCGGATCTTACCGGCCGCGAATTGTGCGATGCTCGAGCTGAGGGCGGGGCGCAGGCAGCAGGTAGACACGAGGTCTTCGGCAGACTGCTTCAAGGCGAAGCTTTTGCTCTAAGCGATGTTGCTGTCGACCCGCTATCCGGCAAGCTGAGCATGACGGCGGCTGTTCCCATTCTGCAGAATGGTCAGTCGGTTGGTGTTGTTTCTGTCGATTTGCAGCCCGGCTTGCTGGAAGGGCGTTCGCTACTCCCCCTGGATGCCGCGCTCGACATCAACATGCTTGTAGTCGATCGCAACGGAACGCTGGTGGCCCATTATCCAGCCATCAAGGATCTTGTAGGCACCAGCCTGCAGGGCCAGCCTGTCATTCGCAGGGCCCTCGAAGCGCCCCATGGCAATGCGGAACTCGCCGACCTCTCCGGAGTCTCGCGTCTCTTCGTTTTTAGGACCCTACCCGGAACCGACGCGATCCTGGCCGTCGGCCTCAATCAAACCTCTGTCATTAACGCCATTGATCAAACGCTGCGTTACCGAATGTTTCTGGTGATCATCATCATTAGCGGGTCCTTGCTGTTGGCGATGCTTGGCGTCGAAGGGCTCATCCTGCGCCCGCTCCGCAGCCTTGTTCAAACGGCTGAGGCTCTGGAGCGTGGAAACTTCAGCGTACGTTCTCCTTACAAGGGATCCGGCGAAGTGCGCATTCTCGAGCGCGCGTTCAACCGCATGGCTCAGGCCGTGGCTGATCGCGAGCACCAGCTGATCGGGGCAAAGGACGTTGCAGAGAAGGCTCTAAGCCGGGCCAACATTGCAAGCACGGCAAAGACGAACTTCCTCGCTTCGATGAGTCATGAAATCCGTACCCCACTCAATGGCATCATCGGTTACACGGAACAGCTTCTCGATGAGAAACTGAATGCGAAGCAGCGCCGATCCGCTAATTTGATTCAAATTTCCGCTTCGGCGCTACTGACAGTTGCTAACGATATTCTGKACTTCTCCAGCATTGAGGCAGACCAGATCAAGCTGCAGCCGGAGCCATTCTCACTCATTTCTCTTGTCGACAATACGGTCTCAATCGTCAGCAGTGGAGCTGGCAAAAAAGGTGTCCCGATCCGGATCGAATGGGATCCGCGCATGCCTCGCTTGGTGATGGGTGACGAGGCACGCATCCGGCAAGTTCTTCTGAACCTCCTGAAC
>NZ_JBFUMH010000206.1:0-7466 GCF_054049475.1 Microvirga sp. P5_D2
CTGGCGGTCCGGTGCCGGCGAGCCGGTGTCCCGGGTTCGCCGCACCAGCCTGATGGCGAAGCTCTCGCTGACGGCAAAGTGCCCTGCCGCCGCCCGGCAGGAATGGCCCGCCTCGACAAAGTCGGCGACGCGCACCCGAAGATCGAGAGAATAGCAGTGACCCATGATCCACCTCCCGTTCCAGCAAGTGAATCACAGATCGCACCAGGCCAAAACCCAGGAGTCGAATTTCCAGTCCGATGCTTTAGCTTATGGCTTAGCGTTGGGCTGAGCTTGCTCAGCAATCATGCTTATTGAGCTTCAGCAAGTGAGCATTCTTGAGGGCGGAGGAAAAGTGATAGGCTCAATCCTTGCCTCATCAATACTTTCATAGATGGCTGTCATAACTAACCGATCATTAACGAAGTTGCTTTCTTATTTGTAAGGCAAGCTAAATCCGCTTGGCTCTGAATAACCCGCAAAGCGCGGAGGACCTCCCATGACGATAAAGCAAACTTTGTCTTCTAAGTTGTCGCAACGGACTGCGCTTAGGAGACTTCTTTATTCAGGTTGGGTCTTTGCTGTTGTCGGGGCTATTGCTGGGATTTTGGCTATCTCGGTCCTCTGGCAGTATCACCCAGGTGTCGCCGTTCTATGTATCCCAATGGCAGCGAGTGTCGTTATCGCTCTTACCCTGATGTTTGCTCACCCGGTTAAGCACCGACGCCAGCGGCTCCGATAGAGATACCTGTTTGGTACTTGTGCTTAGAGGGTGCTATCAATCCTCATCAGCTATACTTTTCCATTCAGCAACTTCCTCCTCGGTGGCTGTCCGTTTGCTCACCAGATCAGCCAGCAGGGCAATGGGGAACAAGACGCTTTGAAGCGCAGTGCTGATGAAGCCATGTTGATCTAATTCCAACAGACGGATTGCCAGCTTATCGGGTCGTTCTGAGTCATACTCAATGTCAAAGGCGTGAAATGAACTGTTCTGTCCATTTTCTATCGCAAGGGGAACGTTGAGTGAGACTACTCGCTCCTCAGGTCCAGCAAAACCAAGGCAAGCTTCAGTAGTGCGGTAGTTGCTCATGGTATAAATCGTTAGCCTTCATCCGTCTGGCGACGAATCTGGGGTTTAATCGGCGGGTTAGTTGTGCTGGTTCCTCAACGCTTTGTGGCGAAAAGAAGTTCCGCCATGAAAATGGCACATTTATATTCGGTTGAAAAGATACTATCCAATAAGTTATCTTTTGATGTTTTTCTTATTATAGGAAATTTTATTAAGAGCTTGGGCTTATATTACGCTTTGCATACCTCAGAATAGCATTAGCCTCGTAAGTCTTTTAGATCGATATAAAGCGCGGCTTTCTGAGAAGGTGTTACGCGGGGTTTTTCTCTCGCAAGAGAACATTTATGGGGATATGACCAATCTCATTTGCCTAGAGGCTTTTCGTGAGGCGTCCCGTGACCTTGAGAAAGCTCAACTCAAGTGCCATCAAGCTGCTCTTGATCTGGCGAGTATCCATAAAAAGCTGGAACAGGCGTTAGACCACGCCTATCAGGCGCAGTCATTCGGTCGACTTGATCCCCTGTTCAGCAAGGAGGAGGTCGCACTCGCGCTGTATGAGCAAGCAGCCGCTAAACTCACCGAAGCTGAAGAACGATGGTGTGCTTTGAGGGTCGCCTTGGCTTATGAAAAAAGGTTGATGCAGGACGAGCAGCCGTCGCGTCAGAAACTGAACTGATCCATGCCCATTTGCGAAGTAATCCCTAAGAGAGGATTGTTGGCTTGAGGTATTCGGTTAATATTCCTTTTAGCCATGCCCCAGTACAGTCTCTTCGTCAGCACTCAGCATCATCGGATCAAGTATCCTAAAACCTATGATTTGCCGGATGTTGAATCCGCCCGTCGGATTGCATTGAGAGTGGCGAAGACTTTCATGGAGGTCGTTCCCTACTGGAATAATCTGTCTCCCGACCAACAGGATGAGTTCGTGGTTGAGATTGACGATGAGGGTGGTCAAACCGTCCTGATTGTGCCGTTCAGGGAAGCTGAAGGACCCCTCCTCAGCTAATGGGGCTAGATAACCTCAAGAGGAAACATCCTCAGCTTAACAATGCTGTTGGAGCAGTCTGCGCGATTGCACACCGTAGCCTTTAGGGCGGAATCGCCTTCGCCAATTTCTCAGCCATTTTCTCTGGCCTCAGGTGAGTAGATCGGCTCAACATCCGTGGATCGCCGTGGCCTAGGCTCAGGACTCGTTAATTGAGGTAGAAGGCGACGGCCGCTGCGATGCAGATGGCTGAGAAGAAGGTGTGGGCGCATCGGTCATAGCGGGTCGCGATCCGGCGCCAATCTTTGAGTTTGGCGAACATGTTCTCGACCTTGTGCCGCTGCCGATACAGCGTCTTGTCATAGGCGATGGGCACCTTGCGGCTCTTCGTCGGCGGAATGCACGGCGTGATGTTCTTCTCGACAAGTGCCTCCCGAAACCAGTTGCTGTCGTAGCCTCGGTCAGCAATCAGGGTTGCGCCAGAAGGCAGCGCTCCCAAAATGAGCCGAGCGCCCCTATGGTCGCTCATCTGCCCTTCCGACAAAAGCAGGATGATCGGCTTGCCGGTACCATCGCAGACGGCATGGAGCTTGGAGTTCAGCCCGCCTTTCGTGCGCCCGATACGACGGGGAACATCCCCTTTTTAAGCAGGCTCGCCGCAGTTCGGTGTGCCTTCAGGTGGGTAGCATCGATCATGATCCGCTCGGGCTTGGGACCCTCACCCGCCAAGGCGGCGAAGATCCGGTCGAACACGCCGAGCCKGCTCCAKCGCATGAACCTGTTGTAGAGCGTCTTGTGCGGCCCGTATGCCTTCGGGGCATCCTTCCACTGCAGGCCGTTGCGGATGACGTAGACGATCCCGCTGACCACCCGCCGGTCATCCACCCGAGGAACGCCATGAGCCCGCGGGAAGTGCGGCGAAATCCGCGCCATCTGGCGCTCACTGAGCAAAAACAGATCACCCATTCAGAGCCTCCTAAACCGGAGGCTCTGAATCACACCTTAGCCCAAATTAATAGGTCCTGAGCCTAGTGTTTCTCTGCTGACTGCGTTGGTTGAAGGATGAACCGAGCTGTCAGGAAGCGAACAATATTGGCGACCTGTTCTCCCCGCAGGGTCAATCCGACCGGACCAAACTTGGGATGGTTAAATCCAAATTGAGCCTCGGTTGGAGGAGATGCCCTGATAAACCAGTTCGTGTTACCTGCCATACTGACCTTCACCTCCTCACTTTCAAAGTCAGGAAGTGGTTGACCCATAGCCAATTGGCTTCTGGCATTGCCGAGTTCACCGATCATTTGGTCGAGCTCTCCAAGCCCAAGTACAAGCTGCTGTGGCGCTTGGCCTGCCGTCGCAACCTCGATTGCTACTGCCTTTCTGTCTGGAGTGACTTGGATCCTCATACGTATTTTAGGCATGCCTAGCCCCTTGAGCGGGTCATCGAACCCTGCTGCAAGCAGACGGCTTTTTGATGCCCATGCTGGGTGCGAGGGCGAATCCACAGCCATCCACAGGCCAATCCAAATGTTCTCTTTTCGTTCTCATAATGTGGTAAGCTTGAGAACATGACTAAGGAGAACAAGAATGAGATTTCCTCGTCTGTCCCTGCGTATCTGGAAGCTGCTTGACGCTCATGCCGAAGGGCCTTTGGCGGTTGGAGCATTAGTGCTCATTGTGCTGGCGCTCCTAGTAGCAAAGTATCTTGCCGATCTGTGAACTTAAGACGGAACCAGCATGAGGCTTGGCCGTTGGCGTCATGAAGTTCATTGATTCCCTCTGATAAACTCAAGAGCCTGACGGTGCTCTCTATCAGGCTCATTTTCTTTTTGTTGACGGGCAATCGAAGCCTGCCGCAGTAGGAAATAACATGGGTTAACCGAGTTCCCCGCCACGCCAAGTCATTCCATGCTGATGAGCTTGCTCAGCATACCCGTGACCAGCTTGCGGGACACGAGACTTCCCAACAACGGGCATCATGACTCACGTGATGAGCGTAGTAAGCAGAGTGAGCCAACTCATTCGTTCCCAATCAAGATCGTGGGCAGATTTCAAAGATAAGGTGATTACTTTATCCTAAGAGGATTCAGAGAGCGGCCATGGTTGAGCGCAGAACGAGTTCGGTCATCTTATGGGATACCCTCAAGCTCTCAGCTCAACCTTTGCGGGGGCGTAGCGGCATTCTCGTGGTTGCCCAAGTCGGGGTGCAGAAGGAGAGTGAGAAAAGTGCTGCCCAATACCGTGTCAACTTTGAGCTAAACAGGCACCACGGCCTCATATCCCATGACACTGAAGTGTTGGTGTCAGACACCGAGAAGGAAGGCCCTCGCTGGAGATACTCAGGGCGGCGTGAAGTCGTTCTGGCGGTCAAGGATCATTTCCTTACGACACAACTCTATGCTCACGTGGCAGGTCAGCTCGGCTGGGTCCGCAAAGCGAGCGTTGAGGTAGCTCAAGTCCCTTTAGATCCGTGAGTTATTATCCAAGGCTTTGACCTTTCATCTTCACAGACGAAGCATATGAGGCCCCACCGATGAAGCTCTGGCCTAACATGTCGGCATAGACAAAGGAGCCTTCTCGGTTCCAGATCGTGTAGACAACTGTGCCTGAGCGGGGAACGTCGCCAGTAGGCCAGTCTAGTGAATAGGCCCACACGTTAGGCTGTCGAGATGTTTAAGCTATTCGATTATTATAGCTGGGGTACTTCTCAACGCCTTGGTGCTCTCCAACCTGCGCCTAGTGCTTCTTCCTCTGAACAGAACCACCGCTCCCCGGCAGCCACATTTAGCACTGTCCGCTCGTAATCACGGCTTCCAGGAAGGTGATAAATCCGGTCGCCCTTTTGGTTGATATTCCCTTTGATCTTGCAGTTTGAATTATCAGCAGTCTTCCCTGCTGCACTGTTCAAGATAGGAGGCACCACCGTTGTATTGGCGTCCCGTTTACCCCTTCGCCAATCCCAAGGAGGAGTGAAGGTGCCAGCCCAAAGACGACGTTTCGCTTTTCGGGCGTTATCTTCGTTGGAGGCGTAGTCGGTTCCATACCGACGGTAGGCGAGAGCGTACCCCTCCTGAATGAGCCATCCGTTCAAGTCTTCCCCGCGTAACGAACACACAGCGACAATGCGCTGGTAGCGATCAATGTCTTTCTGCTCACAAGAGACATTTGCCGAACCAATCTTGTCTGACAGGGCCATGGCTGCCGCTTGCCCACAGCGATATGCCTTCCCCTCTTGGTTCTGACATGCTTGGGCGCTTTCAGGTGCATCAACACCGTGAAGGCGGATGCGTGTTCCCCGAATATCGAGAGTATCTCCGTCAATCACGGAGGCGCGGCCAACAACGGTGTCAGCAAGAGCTGGGGTTAGGGACACAAGTGCCGTAAGGAGGGCGATATAGGCTGCTTTCATCGGGCTCGATCAACGTTTTAAGAAGTAGCTTCGGTGAGATATGCATGCACAAGCAAAGAAATGCCCGCAGGCTTACCCTACGGGCTATGAGTCAGCATCTCATGTGAATGCGGATTTAGCAGTTGCCGCCACGACCGCCCGATTTGCAGCCGGAAGCGCGTCCACCACAGCGTGACCCGTCCTTGGCATAATCATATGAGTTTGTGCATGCTTTTGCAGACGAGAGCGAAACGACTGGCGAGAAGATGAACGCCGTGCCGAAAGCAAATGCGAGAAGAAGTTTCATAGAGTTAGCCCCGATGAACCATGGAAATAGGATGTATGGCGATTTAGGTTCAAATACCGCCTTGTTCCATTATTTCCTAACTTGTTGGTTTATTCAAGTATAAATTCATATAGCTCCGCTTTAACCTTGAGTGTAGCTGGATGTATTACCGGTTGCGCGTCAAGGTATCTTGTTACAATAAGTTTCCTCAGGTTCGCTAACCTCTCAGCCACCTTTTCCGGCTTCAGGTGGATACAGCCGCTCAACTCCCTTCAACCATGACGGCCGCTGATGACTGCCGCGTCAGGCATCTCATTCCGCCACGGATCATGAACAATCGCTGTCGAAGTCGTTTGGCTCTGCTTCAACGGATGTAGCGCATCCTCTTAGGCAATGGGTGACTCAGTGCGAGTTCAGCCCTGTCAGGAGGGTTCTTATGAGCTTCGGTTGGAAGAGGGTTTTGCTTGCTGCCGTTGCCACTCTGACACTCGGTGGTGTCGCTCAGGCATCCGAGTTGAGCCTGCAACGTATTGCTGACTACCGCGAGCAGTTCGCTGGTCAAGATTATGGGCAAAGTGAACGCTGGTCCGAGCGTCATGACCCTGATCGCTACTATGGGCGTCCTATTCCTGAGTGGCGGGAGCGACGGTCGCATTGGGGTGGGTACTACAGTGCCCCTGTCGCCGAACGTCCCTATTGGCAGCGCCCTGTCTTCGCTGTGCGAGGCTGGGGCCACCGCGAGAGTTGCAGGATAATCATCAACGAGCGGGTAAACCGCTGGGGCGAGGCAGTTCAGGTGCGTAGGACGGTCTGTCGCTAAACCAACCTCGCAGATAACAGCAGTGGGAACCTAGGACTAGCTCGGCCGTTAGCTAAGCGAGATTCTTGGTTCCCCTTCTGGTAAACTTGAGCCTGACGGTATCGTGCCATCAGGCTCTTTTCTTTTGGGATTAGATAGCCAGAGCCTTGGCCAACTCCTCCGCCACCTTCTCCGACCCCATGTGATTGTAACGGCCCGGCATCCGTGGATCACAGCGTTGTCGCCTCTGGCAGTTCGGACAGATTATCCCACTCACCATTGGAAACGTATATCGCAGTAGTGCGTTGGGTCGGATATGCCATTTACGTGGAGACTGGATCGTGAAGAAAGCAACTTGGCTTTTATCGGCGACACTTATTGGTGTAGGGATTGTTTCTGCCACACCGTCATCTGCTCAAGTCCAGTTCGGCATTGGACCAGATGGCCCAAGTGTTCGAGTTGGTCCTAACGAAGACCGCTATGAGCGCCGCTACATTGAACGCAGACGCAGCTATGACCGGGATGATCTATCAACTGGAAGCATTGATCGTTGCCGAACTGTTGTGATCCGCGAAGAGGATGATAACGGTGATACGATTACACGCCGAGTGAGGCGTTGCCGCTAATCTTGTAGTGCTCCCAAGTGCTTGCTGTGATTTCTGATTGGAAAGCGTCTGGGTGGCGCTGCTGCGCCCTCAGGCCTTTTCTTTGCTTCTAAAGCATCGGACTGGAAATTCGACTCCTGGGTTTTGGCCTGGTGCGATCTGTGATTCACTTGCTGGAACGGGAGGTGGATCATGGGTCACTGCTATTCTCTCGATCTTCGGGTGCGCGTCGCCGACTTTGTCGAGGCGGGCCATTCCTGCCGGGCGGCAGGGCACTTTGCCGTCAGCGAGAGCTTCGCCATCAGGCTGGTGCGGCGAACCCGGGACACCGGCTCGCCGGCACCGGACCGCCAGGGCC
>NZ_JBFUMH010000207.1:0-7364 GCF_054049475.1 Microvirga sp. P5_D2
AAGACACCTTGGACGATCAACGGCGCGCCTGGTCGGGCGTCGGACGCCCCGCTCCTCAAGGTCAAGCGCGGCACCCCGGTCGTGCTGGCACTCAAGAACGAGACCGGGCTCACCCAGCCAGTGCACCTGCATGGACATTCGTTCCGCCTGCTCCACGCCCTCGACGATGGCTGGGAGCCCTATTGGCTCGATACGGTGCAGGCGCCGGAAAACAAGACGACGCGGATCGCCTTCCTTGCCGACAATCCCGGCAAATGGCTGCTGGCCTCGACCGTCATGGAGCGGTTCGATGCGGGATTGTGGACCTGGATCGAGGTTACGTAAGGAGCGTGCGCAGAACGCCGGGCACAAGTTCCGCCAAATCCTCGGCGATCAGGCCGGGACCGAAGCTTGCCCCCGCCTCCGCATGGATCCAGACGCCGGCGGCAGCCGCCTCGAAAGCAGGTACGCCCTGCGCCATCAGCCCCGCAATGATCCCGCAGAGGGCATCGCCCGATCCTGCTGTTGCCAGATAAGGCGTGCCGTTCTCGTTGATCGCAATGCGCCCGTCCGGTGACGCGATCACCGTATCCGGCCCTTTGAGCACCATCACGCCACCCGTGTAGAAGGCGGCACGTCGCGCGCGCTCGATTTTCGATTCAGGATCAAGGATATCCGGGTGCCCTTTGAACAAACGGGTGAACTCCCCGTCATGGGGCGTCAGCACGGTTGGGGCATGGCGGAAGGCTTGGYGAAGCTCGGTTCCGAGACCCTCGAAGGAGGTCAGAGCATCCGCATCGAGCACAAGGCTGCGGTGGGCCTGCGCCGCCACCGCCACCATGGCGCGGGTGCCCGAATGGACGCCGAGGGCGGGCCCGAGCACCAGCGCATTGAACCGGGCATCCTGCAGAATCGCATGAAGCCCTTCCGGGCCATCGCAACCGCGAAGCATTATGGCGGTGAGATGAGCGGCATTCACGCCCAGGGCCTCGGGCGGCGAGGCCACCGTGACGAGCCCTGCCCCGATCCTCAGGGCCGCCCGCGCGGCAAGGCGCGCGGCGCCTGTGCGCGTCGCCCCACCCGAGATCACGAGGGCATGGCCGCGATCGTATTTATGAGAGGAAAGCTCCGGCCTCGGCAGATTCTCAAGCCATAAGGCCGGATTATTGGCGAAAAGCGTCCCGCCCTCGGCTTCAAGGGTTTGCCGTGCAATGCCGGTATCCGCCACCTCGACTAACCCGCAGAAGGCGCGGCCCGGCATCAGGAGATGGCAGGGTTTGCGGGCAGCAAACGTCACCGTCCGCATGGCCCTGACGGCGATGCCCCGGACGGCACCGCTATCACCGTCGATGCCAGAAGGAAGGTCCACGGCAAGAATCGGCAGTCCCGACGCATTCATATGCTCGACCGCATGCCGTGCCGCGCCCTCAAGATCCCGAGTGAGGCCCGTGCCGAACAGGGCATCGATGATGAGGTCGGCATCCGCGAAGGCCAACTCCTCGACCGGCTCGACCTTCCCTTTCCAATCCTGCGCCGCGAGGGCGGCATCGCCAGACAACCGGTCCAGCGATCCGAGAAGTCCGAGGGAAACCTGATAGCCGTGCTCAGCCAGAAGGCTCGCTGCGATGAAACCGTCGCCGCCGTTTTGGCCCGGACCGGCCGCCACGATCACCTTCGCCGGCTTTGTGATCATTCCTTTGGCAGTCTCAGCCACAGCGAGCCCGGCGCGGCGCATGAGCTCGATACCAGAAATCTCCGCTGCGATGGTCGCAGCGTCGGCCTTTTTCATTTCCTGGGGTCGAAGAACCAGTTCAGCACCCATCGCGGCCTCCAAAAACGCTGTTTTCGGGCCATTTGATGCCGAAAAACGCACTTGCACAAACTTTGAGCATGATGTGCTCTATAGAGCAGCAAAAGCGCCTCATTTGGAAAGATGAATCCATGGAAGGGGCCTCGCGCTGGTGCTAAAAGCGGCAATCTCGAACTGAAACGGTCATCCGATGAAGAAAATCGAAGCCATCATCAAGCCTTTCAAGCTGGATGAAGTCAAAGAAGCTCTCCAGGAGGTCGGTCTCCAAGGAATTACCGTGATCGAAGCGAAGGGCTTCGGGCGCCAGAAGGGCCATACCGAACTCTATCGCGGGGCGGAGTATGTCGTCGACTTCCTGCCCAAGGTGAAGCTCGAGATCGTTTTGAACGACGATATGGCGGAAAGCGCCATCGAAGCCATTCGCAAGGCCGCCCAGACGGGCCGCATTGGAGACGGCAAGATCTTCGTGTCGACGGTCGAAGAGGCCGTTCGCATCAGAACAGGCGAGACCGGATCCGACGCGATCTGACCACGCTTCCACAAGCCAAGGCCTAGCCTTCGGAAAAACTCTCAAGGGCAGAAGAGGACTGAATAATCATGCAGACCGTCAAGGATGTGCTTAAGGCGATCAAAGACAACGACATCAAGTACGTCGATTTCCGTTTCACGGATCCGCGCGGAAAGTGGCAGCATGTGACGTTCGACGTCTCGATGGTCGATGAAGACATGTTCGCCGACGGCATCATGTTCGACGGTTCGTCCATCGCCGGCTGGAAGGCGATCAACGAGTCCGACATGACCCTCATGCCCGACCCGACGACGGCTCAGCTCGACCCGTTCTTCTCGGCCTCCACGCTGACAATCAACTGCGACATTCTCGAGCCGGCGACGGGCGAGCCCTACAACCGCGATCCGCGCGGCATCGCCAAAAAGGCTGAGGCCTACCTGAAGTCCACGGGTATCGCCGACACGGTGTACGTCGGTCCCGAGGCCGAGTTCTTCGTGTTCGACGACGTGAAGTTCATGGCCGATCCCTACAACACCGGCTTCAAGCTCGACTCCTCCGAGCTGCCGACCAACGGCGACACCGCTTATGAAGGCGGCAACCTCGGCCACCGCATCCCGACCAAGGGCGGCTACTTCCCGGTTCCCCCGCTGGATTCGGCTCAGGACATGCGCAGCGAAATGCTCGCCGCCATGAAGGCGATGGGCGTGACCGTCGAGAAGCATCACCACGAGGTCGCTTCCGCCCAGCATGAGCTCGGCACGAAGTTCAACACCCTCGTGAAGACCGCCGACGAGATGCAGATCTACAAGTACTGCATCCACAACGTCGCCCAGTCCTACGGTAAGACGGCGACCTTCATGCCGAAGCCGGTCTATGGCGACAACGGCTCGGGCATGCACGTTCACCAGTCCCTCTGGAAGGACGGCAAGCCTCTTTTCGCCGGCAACAAGTATGCCGACCTGTCTCAGGAATGCCTGTGGTACATCGGCGGCATCATCAAGCACGCCAAGGCCCTGAACGCCTTCACCAATCCGTCGACGAACTCCTACAAGCGTCTCGTCCCGGGCTACGAGGCTCCGGTGCTGCTGGCTTACTCGGCCCGCAACCGCTCGGCCTCCTGCCGTATTCCGTGGACGACCTCGCCGAAGGCCAAGCGCGTCGAGATCCGCTTCCCCGATCCGACCGCCAACCCTTATCTCGCTTTCACGGCGATCATGATGGCGGGCCTCGACGGCATCTTGAACAAGATCGATCCCGGTCAGGCGATGGACAAGGACCTCTACGATCTGCCTCCGCGCGAGCTGAAGAAGATCCCGACGGTTTGCGGCTCGCTCCGCGAAGCTCTGGCGAGCGTCGACAAGGATCGCGCGTTCCTCAAGGCCGGTGGCGTCTTCAGCGACGATTTCATCGACAGCTACATCGAGCTGAAGATGACCGAGGTCGCTCGCTTCGAGATGACCCCGCACCCGGTCGAGTTCCAGATGTACTATTCCTGCTAATCGACACCTATCCTCCCGGCTGCGCGAGACGCAGCCAACCTACGCCGGGGCCGAAACGCCCCGGCTTTTTTGTGTCCATCAGGATGTGGCCTGAAAAGAATCAGGAGCGCGCCACGCAACAACTTTCGCGAGATGCTTTCAGCTCCGACTGGCTTGCAGGAGCGGCGTATCGCTTGCGACCGTGAACATTGCCCAAGCCTTGGCCAGCGAAGCGGAATTCAATCGATCTTTCGATGATGTTCGGTAGCCTGACCTAATCTTCTTAGATTGATCGGTACAGGCCCGGTTCACTCGCTGGACCTGCGGCAGATGATGGCCATCAGCAGGAGCCCTCATAAAGAAAGCCGCCTGATGAGATCAGGCGGCCCTCAAGTAACTTTCTAAGAAAGAAGCTTTCTTAGTTGCCGAACTTGTAGTTCAGGCCGGCACGCACGACGCCGAACTCGGTGTCGTTATCGTCATTGTTGTTGAGCCCACCAACACCATAGACGCGGTAGCCGTTGTCATTATTGAGATTGACATACAGGCCTTCGACCTTACCGGTCAGGTTATTGGTGAAGGCATATTCAAGGCCKCCGCCGACAGTCCAGCCGCCGGTATCGTCCGCATAAGCAAAGCCACCCGTGGCGTAAACGAGAGCGCGGTCGAAGGCTACACCAGCGCGAGCGCGGACAGTGCCGAACCAATCGTCCGAGTCACTGACTTGGGAATTGCTCAGGTCGGCATATTGCAGGTCCGTCTCAACGCCGAACACGAACGAGCCGATCTGGTAGTTGTAGCCGATCTGAGCGCCGCCGACGAAGCCACCTTCATCTCCGCCACGTTCGACATAGCCGAAAGTCGGATCATAATAGCCGTTGTTACCGGAAACCCAACCGTAGCCGGCGTTCACACCGGCATAGAAGCCTGTCCAGGTAAAGATCGGGATGGCACCCATAACCGGAGCCGGCGGCTCCGTACGAAGGGGCAGATCAGCGGCAAGAGCACCGGCAACCATGCCCAGGAAGGTAATAGTAGAGAGAAGAGCTTTTTTCAATGGAAAGACCCCTTAGCAAATTATGCTATAACATAGCTATTATCAAGCCCGGTGTCCATTGCAATCCTGCAAAGCTTCAAACGATATCAACACGGACGTTTGAGGCAGGAGCAAAAATTTCCATCAATAGCTTACTGCCACGTTGTCAATTCGGCAAACGGACAGCGTTCTTATTGGAACAAGGCGGTGCTTTCCGGGCCCCAAAGCGCAGCCAAGCTGGGCTTATACCCGTAACGCGCGACTTATGAGGCTCCTTTTCCAAAAACGAAAAAGGCCCGGGTTTCCCCGGGCCTTTCGTCTATCGCCGAAGCGATGGATCTTAGTAGGTCGAGAACTTGTAGTTCAGACCAGCGCGGACCACGCCGAACTCCTGCTCTTCCGTCGAGAAGGTCAGGCCGTTGAAGGTGAAGTCCTGGTCCTCGAGGTTCACGTACAGACCTTCGACCTTGGCGGTCAGGTTGTTCGTGAAGGCGTACTCGAGACCGCCGCCGAGGGTCCAGCCAGCGCGGTCGTCAGCGAAGGCGAAGCCGCCTGTTGCGTAAACGAGAGCGCGATCGAAGGCCACACCGGCGCGAGCGCGGACGGTGCCGAACCAATCGTCGGAGCCATCTTCGAAGATGCCAGCCGTGCCGAAGTCGTAGCGGTTGTCGCCGAAGTCAGCGTACTGGATGTCGCCTTCGAGACCGACAACGAACGAACCGATCTGGTAGTTGTAGCCGATCTGGGCACCGCCGACGAAGCCGCCGTCGTCATTGCCGTTCGTGCTGATGACCGTGCCATCGGGGAACGTGACGTTCGTGCCGTCGTTCCAGCCGTAGCCGGCGTTCACACCGACGTAGAAGCCGGTCCATGTGAAGACGGGAACAGCAGCAACGATCGGAGCCGGAGCGCGGCGGGAAGGAAGGTCGGCAGCCATGGCGCCAGCGGTGAGGCTGAGGAGAGCGACCGAGGAGAGGAGAAGCTTGTTCATTTTTTAAGTCCGTTCTTAGTGAAGGCTATGGCTGCGCTTGTATCGCAGCGCAGCAGAGTCGTCTGTCACTTTCGTGCAACAGTGAACAGCGGTCRTAGCGTAACCCTGTACGAGACCGAATTCTTAGAGCCCTCAAACTGGCTTGGCAACTCCATAACAAACAGGCTTTACCGAGACGTTAACCATCTAAGTCTCTGATATAAATCGATGATTATCGATATCCACAAGCCGCTCCTTCCTCTCGAAATGGCTAATGTGCGCAGTAACACATTGTTGACCATACCCTGCGGAAGGCATTGCCTCGCTGTTTGACTAGCCTTCCTCCAGCCAGAGCCGCAGGGCCTGGGTCACCTTTTCCGGCTGCTCCAGGGTCGATGTATGCCCAGCTTCGGGAATCACCGTCAGGGAAGACCATTCGACGAGATCGGCCATTTCGCGGGCGACCTCAGGCGGGGTGATCGCGTCGCCCTCCCCGACCAGAATCAGGGTCGGGATCTCGATACCGGGCAGAAGCGGCCTGGAATCGGACCGTCCCATAATGGCGCGCTGCTGCCGAACGAAAGCCTCCGGCCCAGTTTCTCGCATCATGCCGAAGATGATTTCCTGGAGAGCCTTGTCCGATTGGCGATCCGGATGCACCAGCTTCGGCCAGAGGGTTGTGAAGATATCCTCGAAGCGGCCACTCTCGGCCAGGGCGATCTGGCGCTCGCGATTCTGGTGGGTCTCCGGCGTGTCGGGTCTAGCCGTTGTGTCCAGCAGCGCAAGGCGCGAGATCCGCTCGGGGGCTTGGCGCATCACTTCCATGGCCACGTAGCCGCCCATGGAGAGGCCGGCGAGAGCGAAGCGCTCGGGCGCGTCCTTCAGCAGACGGGCGGCGACGGATGCCATCGAATCGTCCTGCCGGTGGTCAGCGACGACGATTTTCCTGTCCGTCGAGAGAGCCGAAATCTGCGGCTCGAACAGGCGCGCCGTGCAGGCCAGACCCGGAATCAGAATAAGAGTTTCGCCCATACGCTAGCTTTCCTTAGAAGTTTCCTTGTATTGACAAGCCCATAGCTTACCCTATGGTCCCGCCACACCTTAACTTGAGCACCCGCCTCAGGTGAAACCAGTCTCGCGCCCGTTTGTTGCCGTAGAGCGCCGCCGGCATCTGAAAGCGCACCAGCTCAACGGTTTAGATATTCATGTCGTTCGCCGAACTCGGACTTAGCGATAAAGTTCAACAGGCTGTTTCCAGCGCCGGCTATACTGAGCCGACCCCGATTCAGGCCCAAGCCATTCCCCATGTGCTCGCCCGCAAGGACGTGCTGGGCATTGCGCAGACGGGCACGGGCAAGACAGCGGCCTTTACGCTTCCGATGCTGACCTTGCTCGAGACGGGACGCGCCCGGGCCCGCATGCCGCGCACCCTTATTCTGGAGCCGACGCGAGAGCTGGCGGCCCAGGTCGAGGACAATTTCGACAAGTACGGCATCAATCACCGCCTTTCCGTCGCCCTGCTCATCGGCGGCGTTTCCTTCGGCGACCAAGATGCCAAGATCACGCGCGGCGTAGACGTGCTC
>NZ_JBFUMH010000208.1:0-7363 GCF_054049475.1 Microvirga sp. P5_D2
GCCCAAGCTAGGCAAGAAAAGGAGCGCCTGATCGGGCGCTCCTATGCTGATTCCAGAAGCTCACGGTAAAGCTGTGCGTATTGCCGCGCGGGTCGGTTCCAGCCGACCTCCGCTGCCATACCGTTCATCTGCAAGCGCCGCCATGAATCCTTGTCCCTCCAGAGAGTTTTTGCACGCTCAAAAGCATCGAGGGCGCCTGTCAGGTTGACCGGAGAAAACTGAAAACCCGTCGCGACGCCAGATGCAATCGCCATCTCATTGGCGTCGATGACGGTATCCGCCAATCCGCCGACCCTGGAGACAACAGGCACGCTGCCGTAATGCATGGCGCATAGCTGCGTTAGGCCGCAGGGCTCGAAACGGGACGGCACCAGCAACGCATCGCTGCCGCCCTGAATTTGATGGGCGAGCGTTTCATCGTATCCGAAGAAGCAGCCGACCTGTCCCGGATAGACGATGGACGCTGCTCGAAAGCTGTCCTCAAGCCCTCTGTCGCCAGCGCCCAGCAAGGCCAGCTGCGCGCCGTCCGCCAGCAGCACAGGCAGCGCAGAGAGAACGAGATCGAGGCCTTTTTGCTCAGACAGGCGGCTCACCACGCCAAAGAGCATGGCATTGGGATCGGTATCGAGCTCAAGCCGGTCCTGAAGAGCCCGCTTGTTCTGGAGGCGTGCTTCCAGGGATTGCCGGTTGTAGCGACTTGGCAGGGTTTGATCTTCAGAAGGATTCCACACGCGGTCGTCGATGCCGTTGCGGATGCCGTGCACATCTCTCGAGCGAGTACGCAAGAGACCATCGAGTCCCATACCGCCCTCAGGCGTCTGGATTTCCTTGGCATAGCTCGGAGAGACGGTCGTGATGCGATCCGACAGGCGCAGGCCCGATTTCAGGAAGCCGATCTGGCCGTAATATTCCACTCCGTCCACGGTGAAGGCACTCGGCGGAAGTCCGAGTTCATAGAGCAGATCGGCAGGAAAGATGCCCTGAAAGGCGATATTATGGATCGTCATGACGGTGCCCGGGCGTGGAGCATCGTCGAAATGCAGATAGGCCGGCGCAAGGCCTGCCTGCCAGTCATGGGCATGAACGATGTCGGGCGCGAAGCCCGGCACGCTGCCATGGCCGATATCGGCGGCGACCCGGCCGAGTGCCGCGAAGCGCCGTGCGTTATCAGGCCAGTCGCGCCCCTCCGGCGTGAGATAGGGCGATCCGGGACGCTCGTAGAGATGCGGAGCGTCGATCACGAAGAGGTCCATTTGCGCTGCACGCCCGGACAACAGTCGCGCAGGCCCACCGAAGAGGCTCGGATAATCGCGCACAACCTCCGTCCGCTCCAGCGCCCTCATTACCGCCGGATAACCGGGAAGGAGAGAGACTACATGCACCCCTTCGCCCTCCAGCGCAGCGGGCAAGGCTCCCGCCACATCGGCGAGGCCGCCGGTCTTGATAACGGGAAAGAGCTCGGAAGTGACCGACAGGACCGACAGAGGCGTCATCCAGTCAACCTGCTGATCATCGGCTGCGTGATGAGGCAGATGCCGCGTTCCGTCCGGCGGAAGCGCCTGTCATCGTCGTCGGGATTCTCGCCCACGACCAATCCATCAGGAATTTTCACGCCCCGGTCGATGACGACATTCTTCAACCGCGCGCCGGACCCGATATCCACATTCGGCAGGATGACCGCACCCTCCACATGGGCATAGGAATGAAGATGCACGCCTGTGAAGACGAGCGATTGGCGCAAGGAAGCGCCGGATACGATGCAGCCGTTGGAGACGAGTGAGTTGATCGCGCTGCCACGGCGCTTGTGCTCGTCATGCACGAATTTGGCCGGCGGCAAAATTTCGGAATACGAGGATATCGGCCAGTCGCGGTCGTAGAGATCGAGCGAGGGCACGATGGCGGTCAGGTCGATATTGGCCTCCCAATAGGCATCCACCGTTCCGACGTCACGCCAATAAGCCTCCGCGTTGCTACCGCCCGCTTCGGCACCGGAACGGACACATGAATTGGCAAACCTGTGCGCAACGGCTTTTCCGTTCTGCACCAGGTACGGAATGATGTCCTTGCCGAAGTCGCGGCTTGAGCCGGGGGTCGCCGCATCGCGGTGCAACTGATCGAACAGGAACCTGGTATTGAAGACGTAGATCCCCATGCTGGCCAGAGCCATCGTGGGGTTGCCGGGAATTCCTGGCGGATCCTTCGGCTTTTCGAGAAATGAGATGATACGGTCGGTTTCATCGACGCCCATGACGCCGAAGCCCGTGGCCTCCATCCGGGGCACCTCGAGGCACCCAACGGTTACGTCAGCGCCCGAATCCACGTGCTCACGCAGCATGATCTCGTAGTCCATCTTGTAGATGTGATCGCCGGCCAGGATGATGATGTATTCGGGATCGGTGCTCGCGATGATATCGAGGTTCTGATATACGGCATCCGCCGTGCCCTCGTACCACATGGTCTCGGATACACGCTGGCTCGCCGGGAGAATGTCGAAGCTCTCGTTGCGTTCGGAGCGAAAGAAATTCCATCCCCGTTGCAAGTGACGGATGAGACTATGCGCCTTGTACTGCGTCGCAACGCCGATGCGGCGGATACCGGAATTCAAGGCGTTCGAGAGTGCGAAATCGATGATCCGGGTATTGCCACCAAAATAGACCGCGGGCTTGGCGCGAACGTCCGTCAACTCCATGAGTCTGCTGCCACGGCCTCCCGCAAGAATGTAGGCCATGGCATGGCGGGCAAGAGGCGCATAAGCGGCGGTCGATTTGGGCAAGTTCTACTCCTGACAAATGGGCATGCTCTGCCCCGCTTCTGAGTTACTGAGCCCGGTCGACACTTTTGTATCCACACCGGGCTTCAGCTTTAATCCCTGCCCCTATGATCCTCCGGCCTTTGGGACCGAAGGTAATGCAATCCTTCGTCAGGTTGGTGGAACGGTACGCTTGCGTTTCGACACCGGGGCCACAACCTCGCCCGGTTCGGCGGCAACGCCCGGCACAGCGCTACGACGCTTGCGCGTCTTTGGTGCAGGGGCCGTCAGAACCTCGTCCGTCGTTTCGCTCACCATCCCAAGAGGAGAGGCACTCACCTCGACCGGCGCGTCCTCTTCACTTCCCACCATGGAGAGCGGGCCGATCGAAGGGGCCTCCTGCCCTAAAATTTCCTGCTCGGCCTGATACCAATACTCCTCGGCGCGACCGGGAAGGCTCCCATGCTGCATCCAAATCTCGTATGCCCGTTCCCGGATTCTCTGTTCAATCTGCTTGTCCATAATCACCCTTCTGCCGCCACGAATGGTCCTCCTCGACGAAACGAGGAGCAGACTGGCGTTCGCCAGCCGCGTTGCTGTGTGCTCAACGAATTCGAACAGCTTAAATTATTAGGCGCGGCTTTCGATTGGCAACGTCCCTCCCCCATGATGCTGAGTTTTTGGAGCGCATTTTCGGATTATTTTTTGAGCTGTTTTCAAACCCAGCTCAAAAGCATGCGATATAATGTGCCATTATGGGAACCTTAGCCTCACTTCCGAGTTGGCGTGATGGTTCCCATGACGATGATGAACGTGCATTTTTTCGAGGATACGATTGGACAGGCCGGAAGCGTCGCAGTTTCTCTGCCCGCCCGCGCGCAATCTTGTCCGATCCTGCAACCCGGGCGGAATTGCTGGCGCGTCGCTCCCGCTGACAAAGCGTCTGCGCTTGTCGATGGCGCCGCGTACTTCACCCATCTCGAAGCGGCCTTGCGCAAGGCGGAACGGTCGATCCTAATCGTAGGATGGGATTTCGACGGGAGCATCCGCCTCCGGCCTGATGCCGATCCGGAGAATTCTCCTCCTCTGGGCCCATTCTTGCGATCACTCGTGGAAGAGCGGCCTGAACTGGAAATCCGCATTCTGGTGTGGAGCATCGCCGTGGTGCATGCGCCCGGTGCGCCGGGCCCGCTGATCTTCGGAGCGGAATGGCAGAACCATCCTCGCCTCCAGTTGCGCCTCGACAAGCACCATCCGCTCTATGCCGCGCATCATCAGAAGATCATCACGATCGACGACGATCTGGCTTTCGTCGGCGGCATGGATCTGACGGTGGAACGCTGGGATACTAGGGATCACTCCTGCGATAACCCATATCGCGCGAAGGATGACGGCACGATCTACGATCCGGTGCATGACCTGCAGATGGCTGTTTCTGGGCCAGCCGCCCGTTCGGTCACCGAGGTGGCTCATGCGCGTTGGAAGATCGCGACAGGCGAAGAGCTGAACCTCAGCCAGCCCACGAAATCCGATCTGTGGCCATCGGAGCTCCCGGCGCAGTTCACCAATGCTCCCATCGCAATCGCGCGCACTTACCCGGCCTGGGGAGAGCACACGGCGATCCAGGAAGCGACGGCTCTGAACCTGGATGCTTTGGCCGCCGCCAAGAAAAGCATCTACATCGAGGCGCAGTACATGACTGCACCCTGCATCGGCGATGTTCTCGAACAGCACCTCGCCAACCCGGACGGTCCTGAGATCATCATTATCCAGACCCATGAATCGCACGGATGGGCGGAGCAGCGGGTCATGGGCACCAATCGCGACCGCTTGATCCGGCGTCTGCGCAAGGCCGACCGCTATGATCGCCTGCGGGCTTATTATCCGGTCGTCCCGGCCAAGGACGGCGAATGTCAGGTACTGATCCATTCCAAACTGATCATCGTGGACGATAGCTTTCTACGCATCGGCTCGTCGAACATGAACAACAGGTCCATCGGGCTCGATAYGGAATGCGATCTTGCCATCGAGGCGACCAACGACGACATGCGCAGGACGATTGCGCATTTGCGCGACGATCTTCTGGCTGAACACCTCGCCACGAGTGTGGATATCTTCACCTCTGCCGTCTCGAAGGAAGGCGGTTCTCTGATCGCAACCATCAAGCGCCTCAACACCTGCGACCGTCGGCTGCGCCTCTTCGATGCCATGTTCGATGAAGGCCCCGTGGAGCCTGCCATCGGCACCGRCCTTCTGGACCCGCTGGAGCCCTTCGAGCCGCTCTGGTTTCTCAAGCGTCCGAACGAGTGAACATCACGCTCGAGCGCATCATGCGCTCTTCCTTAGAGCGGAGCATCGGATCGATTCCAAAAGTGCAAATCCACTTTTGTGTCCTATGCTCTAGCCTGAGCCTGGGGGATGCTGCCGCGCGCATCCCCTTTGCGTTTGTAGAAGAGCTCGGTCACGAGGAAGACCAGCAGGCCGATGCATAGCGGGATGAGGAAATAGACAAAGCGGAAGACCAGAAGCGGGCCGATCAGATCCTTGCCCGGCAGAAGGTACATCACGACGCTTTCGATCACGCCGAGACCTCCGGGAACATGGCTGATGAGCGCCGTCGTATTCGCGATCACATAGACGGATGCCACCCCGATATAGGCCACATCCGTGACAGCCGCGAGCGCCTGATGAAGGCATGCTGCTACAAAGGCGAAATTGACCGACCCGATGATGACTTGCCCGATGGCAAGCCGCAGAGGCGGCATCTCCAGACTCCAGCTTCGGATTTTTAACGGTTTCCTCACGAAAGCCGCGAGCGCCAAATAGATGGCCGGCAGGATGAGACAGATGCAGCCCAGCCCAATGACGATCCCTTTCGACAGCCCCGTGATTTCAACAGCGAGATCCGAGCGCAGCATCAGCGCCGCACCGCCCAGGACCATGAGCCCCAAACCGACCGTTATTCCGCAAAAGAGAATAACCTTTGCGACATCGGCCGCGGTCAGCCCCCACCGTGTATAGAAGCGATAGCGGACCGCGCCGCTGCTGAGGAATGCCAATCCGATATTGTGCCCGAGAGACAGGCTCGTGAAGGAAGCCCATGCAGCCTTGTAGTAAGGGAGGGGTTTGCCGACATAGCGCAGCGCCAGATAATCGAATCCGCTGAGGCAGAGGTAGCTGGCCGCCGCAAACCCGCCCGCCGCCGCGAGGCGCGCTGCGGGAATGGCGGCAACGGCGGCGAGAAGCTCGTCCTTGCTGTAGCGGCTCAAGGTCCGATAGAGCAGGAAGGCCGCAAGGCCGACCGCGACAACGGCAATCAATGGTTTCCAGATCTTACGCATTCACTCTCCTGGTAGGCCCGCAGCATATGGCCAGGCTTGACCCTTTGGCTGGGTCAACGCAGAAGACAGGCAAGCGATCCGTAACGATGCTCCCTACTCTTTCTATTCGCTGGCCTGCTCCAGCCCGAGCCGTTGCCCCTTTACCGGCATGAGTTGAAACTCGACCATGAGCGGCAGGTGATCCGACGCCACGCGCGCCATGGGTGTCCGGACGGATTCCACGCGTGTCACGTGAACCGAGCGGCTGACGAAGACATGGTCGATCCGCAGCATCGGCAGGCGTGAGGGAAATGTCGGTTTGACCTTGTCGTGAGGCGCCGATTTCTGTGCGTCGCGCAGGATCGTCGTCAGGCGCTGATAGGCGCGCGAACGTGGCGAGGCGTTGAAATCTCCAAGCATGATCACAGGATCGCGGCAGGCCTTGTGCCCCAACCAATGCGGACTGAGGAGGCAATCGACCTGGGTGAGCCGTTCTCCTTGGCGAAGGCCGAGATGGGTGGTGATGACCTGCACGTTCATGCCGCCGAAATTGATCGAGGCCCAAAGAGCACCTCGCGGTTCCGGCGCAAAACGCCCGCCCGGCCCAGGCAAAGGCCCCGACTTGATGAGCTGGGAAGGGCGATGGGTGAGGATGGCATTGCCATATTCCTCCTCCAACACCTTCAGGCTCGCGTGAAAATGCATCTGCATGCCAAGGGCCTGGGCGATCATATGCGCCTGATCGACGCCGCCTGTCCGCGCACGCCCTACATCGAGCTCCTGCAAGGCCACCACATCGGGCTCGTAAGCCGCGATGACATCCGCAATCCGCCCCGGCGACAGCCGTCCGTCCGTGCCGAGGCAACGGCGCACGTTATAGGTCAGTATCCGGGGCACCTCGCCTCCTTCCTTCCAGTTCTCGTGAGGGCGCTTGATGGGCTGCCGAATGGCGGTCCCAACAGCGATAACCCCGTAAAGCTTCAGAGTTTCCCTGCCGCTCGACGTTTGCGCACGACAATATTCCTGAAAGAAGGTGGTGACGCCCTTAAGTGGTCAATCCCAAAGCGGCGACTTCCTCATCGGAAAAGAGGCGGGAACGGGTGAGGAAGCGGACACCGCGCCCGTTCTCGAGCGAGAACATGCCTCCCTGGCCGGGAACCACATCGATGATGAGCTGCGTATGTTTCCAATATTCGTATTGCGACGGGCTCATATAAAATGGCACGCCGCCGATCCGGCCGAGCAGCACATCGGCATCGCCGACAATGTAATCGTCCTGCGGGTAGCACATGGG
>NZ_JBFUMH010000209.1:0-7352 GCF_054049475.1 Microvirga sp. P5_D2
ACATCAGCGAGAGCCGCCTGCCCCCGGGGAGCGAAGTCTGGTTCCGGGAGCCGACGGCGTGGGAACGGTATTCCTGGCAAATTTCCCTGATCGCCGCCGTTATTCTCTTGCAAGCCGGGCTCATCTCGGCCCTGCTACGTGAGCATCGTCGGCGTCGGTTGGCCGAAGTGCAGTCGCGGCAGCGCATGGTCGAACTTGCCCATGTCAACCGCTTCTCGACGGCTGGCGAACTGACGGCCTCCATTTCTCATGAAGTCAACCAGCCGCTTGGCTCCATTCTGGCGAACGCCGAAGCCGCAGCCGCGATCCTGAAAGCTCAGAACCCCGACATCGCGGCACTCCCCGATATCGTTGAACTCAAGGAAATTGTGAACGATATCCTGCGGGATGATCGGCGCGCTAGTGAGGTCATCCGGAGGATGCGCAGCCTGCTGAAAAAAGCACCCTTTGAACTGAGAAACGTCGACTTGAATGACGTTGTTCGCGAAACGCTTGGATTACTGTCCTCTCTGGCCGTTGGACAGAAGTTCGAACTGACCAGTCTGCTCACACAGAATGCGCTCCCGGTCCTCGCCGACCGCATTCAACTCCAGCAGGTCATTCTCAACCTTGTCGTGAACGGGATCGACGCGATGAAGGATACCCCTGCCGAGCATCGCATCATCAGGATTCAGACTTCGCGCGCCGGAGAATTTGCCGAGCTGTCCGTGTCGGATCGCGGCCCGGGCATTCCCGAAGACAAATTAAAGGAGATCTTCGAGCCGTTCTTTACCACGAAGCAGGAGGGCATGGGCATGGGGCTGTGCATTGCCCATACCATCATCGAGTCGCACGGCGGCAGGATCTCGGCGGAAAGCCATGCCGTCGGCGCCGTGTTTCGTGTGAGCCTGCCCCTCGCTTAGACCGCACGGTCGAACATGCGGCAGCCGGCGCTCACGCACCGGGCGGCTCAGCGCTCGCTGCCTTTCTCGATGATTGTTTCGATAGCTTCGATCAGGCGGTCAGACGGGAATGGCTTGTGCAGATACGCGACACAACCCGATTCCAGAGCCGCCTTGCGCGTGGCCTCGCTCTCCACCGCCGTGATGAAGATGACCGGAAGCGAATGGCCCGAACGCGTCAACTGCCGTCGCAGATCAATGCCAGATATGTTCTGCAAATGAACGTCCAGCACGAGGCAGGTGGCATCGCCCAGGTGCGCGCCCTCAAGAAAGGCTTCGACGCTGCTGAAGACCTCAGTCTCGAAGCCATGGACCCGCAGCACCCGCTGCACTGCCCGCAGCATACCTGGGTCATCGTCGACGACGATGACCAGATGGCGCGTGCCCATGGTTGAAGATGGCATGGCCGGGCCCGTCAAGGCATGGGTGAACTCGGAAGTGAGCACATTCAAGATTTTTTAACCGCCATTGTTTCTCGCGCCCATTATGCAGGATCCGGTGGTCAATCCTATTGGCCCTGAGGCCAGTATCGGCTGGCCAGGACAGGGTCGGCTTTGCTGGCGTGGCGTTATCGTCTGGTCCCGGCTGGCTGCTGGGCCAGGATGCCAAGGCGCTCCGCAATCAGCACGAGCTCGGCGGCGGACGCAATTTGCAGCTTCTCCATGATGCTGCTGCGATGGGCCTTGATCGTTCGCTCCGTCGCCCCAAGCTCGCGCCCGATCTCCTTGTTCATCTTCCCCCGAGCGACGCGTTCGAAAACCTGTCGTTCGCGAGGCGTCAGGCTGTCGACACGCTTTTGCAGCGATAGAAGCTGCTCGTTTTTCTCCCGCCCTGCACGGCTGCGGGCCATCGCCCGCTCAATGGCAGCGATCAACTCGTCGTTCGTGACCGGCTTGGTCAGCAGATCGTCTGCGCCCGCCTTCATGACCTTGACGGTGGTGGGGATGTCCGCATGCCCTGTCAGGAAGATGATGGGCAGGTGCGAGCCCAGGGCGGATAGCCTCTCCTGCAAGTCAGGTCCGCTCAGGCCGGGGATCCTGATGTCGAGAAGGATGCAGCTCGGACCGGCCCCATCGGGCAGTCGCTGCAACAACCGTTCCGCCGAGTCATAGGTCTCGACAGCATAGCCAGCGACACGCAAAAGACGCTGGATTGCGGTGCGGAACGACTCATCGTCATCAACGATGTGCACGACGGCTGACACGGGCGCCACTCCCATTCCGAGCTGCTGATCCGGCGGCCCGGCGGGCGTCATCGGCTCGGGCTTCCGAGGGGCCACAGGCAAGTCATGACCACCTCCTGGGTGCTGGAGGATCGCGATGACACCTGCGTCGTCCGCTCCTCGGTGCCAGGCGCGATCCAAATGGTCTCCGAGGAAGGAAACCCATTGTCCCTGAGGACAGTGTCCTCGAGGTCAATGTGCCTTAGGACAATAGCGCAGGCAATCCTGGGCATTGTAGCGTCGCACTATAAAGCATCCCTCCTGGTTTTGCGTAACCCGCTCCGGACGATGCCATTGTGACAGTCGCCGCTCTTGTTGAGACCAGGCATCGCCAAGCAGACGCTACTCGCTAAACCATCAGGGACCAACAGCGGACAGAGGCCCCATGCCAATCTTCGACCGTTCTGCATCGAGACCCGGCTGCGCCGGGGCCGATCTCCTGGGAAGCGTGCCTGGCCTGGCGAGCCCTAGATCCCCGTTCGTCTGGCCGTTACCGCGTGAGGATCGCAGGCGGCAACGGCGCGCGAGCGTCATGCGCGCCTCGGTCGTCCTCGCCTTGCTCGGACTGTTCTGCGGCTCGGCAGTCGTGATGAGCGAGAACCCCCAGCCTCCATCCGATGCTGCGCCGATCTCGCCTCCTGTCGCGGCCCAAGCGCCCATTCGAGCACACGCCAGAGCCTGGCCAGCTCTGCCGGTCCCAGGACCGGTCACCGAAATGATTTACTGCCTGTGGACGGAGGGCCCCGGCGAGGCCCCCGCTGTCCGTCGTCTGGTTGCCGAAGCCGATACCGATGCAGGAGCACTCCATGCCAGAAGTTGCTGACATTCCATTGGGCCTGAGCAGCGGCCGACTGCCTTCTCGAGCGACACAGTCCCTTCCCACGGCAGCACCGGCGCGCCCGCTGCCGGCCGGGTATGTCCAACTCGGCGTGGCCAAGGAGATCGCCCCGACCCTGCGCGCGTTCGGCCTCGATCCCAATCCGATCATCAAGGCGGCGGGGCTCGACCCGCGTCTGTTCGAGGATGGCGCCAACCTGATCCCGCACCGGGCTCTGGGCCGGCTGTGCGCGTTGAGCGTGGCGCGGACCCAGTGCCGGCATTTCGGTCTCCTGGTCGGCCGACGGGCGACGATCCTGTCGCTGGGGCTGGTCGGCCGCCTGATGCTGCACTCGGAGACCTTCGGCGACGCGTTGCGCGGTCTGGTGGCCCATCTCAGTGTGCAGGACCGGGTCATTGTCCCGTCGCTCGACGTGGACGGAGACACGGCCGTTTTCAGCCATGCCGTCTATCAGCCCGGGATGGAAAGCGCGGATCAGATCACCGATGGTGCCATCGCCTGTGCGGTCAACGCCATCCGGGCCCTACTTGGGGCGGACTGGGCGCCGTCGGAGGTGCTGCTGCCCCGCGGCCAGCCGGCGGATATGGAGCCCTACCGGCGGCATTTCCGGGCGCCGGTCAGGTTCGATCAGGAGATGGCCGCACTGGTGTTCCCGAGCCGTTGCCTGGAGCGTCGCATCACTGGCGCCGATCCCCTGCTGCGGGCCATGCTGGAGGAGCGGATCAAGCAGCTCAAGGGCGCTCAGGGCTGCGAATTCTCGGACGACATCCGCCGGTTGCTACGCGTGCGGCTGACGAGCGACCGTTGTTCGGCCGATGACATCGCCGATCTATTGGCCGTGCACCGCCGCACCCTGAGCCGCCGCCTGAAAGACGGTGGCGCAGGGTACAGGGACATCTCAAACGAGATCCGGTTCGAACTTGCGCGTCAACTGCTGGGGGATACCGAGGTGCCACTCGGCCAGATTGCGGCGGCCCTCGACTATTCGGAAGCGAGCGCCTTTACGCGGGCGTTCCGGCGCTGGTCCGGCGAGACCCCGACGGCCTGGCGGGCAAAGCACCGCCGCGACGGGCAGCGGAGCTCACACGAGCCGCAAAGCGGCCCGTCCCAACATCGCGACGACCAGGGGAGAACAGTCGATGAAGAGCCATCCGATCGCGGCCAATCGAGCAAACGAGGCCATCGAATTGCGGTACAACCTATTTCGGCACAAGTGGCAACCTGATCTGTGTTGTGCGGTGCCTGAGCATCAGCCGGTTCCGAGCTTTGTCACTGGCGAGCAGTGGGACTTCGAGGGCACCTGGGAAGGTCCGATCTCTCCGCCTGGGTTGAAGCCGACAGCAGTCGAGCCAGATTTCTGCGCCGACGGCTTTCATCTGTTCCAGGTACCTGGCCCTCGCGAGAGACCGACGACGACCAAACATCCTGCGGCGGGTGGGCTGTGGCGAGACGTTGCGAGGCGAGGGCTTCGAATCGCGGCTCGATGATCGATGCAGCGGACGCCTGCTGTTCTGACTCGGTTCCGCGAGGGCGCGGTGGCGACGACCGTATCGCCGCACCGACCATGCCGGAACTCAAAGGGAGACCGTGCCATGAACCGACTGCTGCTCAGCCTTTTCCTCGCCGCGCCATTGATTCCGGTCAGCACCACGGGCATGGCGCAGTCGCAGTTCGATGGACGCTGGACTGTGACGACCATCCCAGAGAAAGGCGGCTGTCGGAGGAAGCATCATTATGCGGTCGCGGTTGAGAATGGCGTTGCCCGCAATGCGTCCGGGCGGACGAGGGCCACTGTCACTGGCGGGCTGGAGCCCAGCGGGCGCGTTCAAGTCGGTCTCCAACGCCGCGGGGCCCAGGTTGACGTGACAGGCAATCTCGCGGGGCGATCGGGTTCCGGCCATTGGACCCTCGCCGGGAGGATCGACTGTTCCGGACGGTGGACCGCCGCCAAATGGCGCTGACGCCTGATGGCGGAGTGGACCGCGAACCAGTGCTGTCCTCAGGACCTCGAAAGGACTATCCTGTCCTCATCGCTTGCTGGATTGATCCGGGCACAAGCGGCTGAGAGTGGCGTGCGCTCCCGCCCCAACAAGGGAGAGGGCCATGCACCCACCACAGCAAGTTCTCATCGCCAACCGCCTCCTCGCCTCGCTGTCCGCGGAAGACTTCGCCAGCCTCCGGCCCCACCTTGCGCCGGTGTCCCTCGAAACACGTCAGGTTCTGATCGAGCCCAACACACCGATCGCACACGTCTACTTTCCTGAAGCCGGCATGTCGTCGGTGACCAACAACGGCTCCGGCGGCAAGATCGAGGTCGGGGTGGTGGGACGGGAGGGCATGGTCGGCCTGCCAATTGTGCTTGGGATCGACCGGACTCCCTACGAGCACTTCATGCAGATCGCGGGCCATGGCTGGCGCATCGCCGTACAGGATCTGGAGCAGGCCATAGGCCGGAGCAGCTCCCTGCACCGCCATCTCCTGCGCTATGTCCAGGCATCTCACGTTCAGGTCTCCGAGACGGCCTTCGCCAATGCCAACAGTGACGTCGAAGCACGCCTCGCGCGCTGGCTGCTGATGTGCCACGACCGGGTGGAGGATGACGACATCCCTCTTACGCATGAGTTCATCGCCATGATGCTGGGGGTGCGCCGGCCTGGGGTCACCGTGGCGCTCCATGTGCTCGAAGGCATGCAGGTGATCCGCGCCAAGCGTGGGCTCATCACGGTGCTTGACCGGGAGAAGCTGGAGGAGCTGGCAGACGAGGCCTATGGCCTGTCGGAGGCGGAATACACGCGCCTGATGGGGACGGAGCCGTGACATGCCGCGCTACGTCCTTCATCTCCAGCACTCGGATCTGGAGGACGGCGTTGCCCGCGATGACGAGGGCGACGAGCTTGAGGACGCAAATGTACTCAGGCAGTACGTCTCGGACACCGCCCGTGACCTGCTGAGGGGCGCTCGCCTGCATACCATTCCCGACTGCTCAAATGCTTGTTCGAGGTGACGGATGAGAGCGGCGCGGTCGTGCTGAGGCTGCCGTTCGCTGACGCGGTCAAGGAACTCCGGTGCGACGGGCGGTTTCCTGAACCGACCTTTCCAGACCAAATCGCTCACCGCGCGCAAAAGGGACCGGGGAACGAGCTCCGCGTCGGACACCAAGCCTGACGCACGGCAGGACAGCGCATTTCCGGTGTTCCATGTCGGGATCGGCCCGAACCAACACGGGGGTGCGATGGCCTTCAATGGACGGTAATGGCGCCCAATCCAAAGCCCGTCTTGTCGTAGGTAATCCAGACCGCTCCGTCACCCAGCATCATCCCTTTGTCCCGGACAAAAACCGCCTCGAAACTGGATTCCGCAACCACCGCCCGAAGACGCGGGCTCATGACCGTGTCCTTTGCCGCGACAAGCTGATCTCGAGTGCGGATCGTCCGCTTGGCCTTGCGTGTGATCGACAAAGGGTAATGAGTGACCCGGGCGAGGAGTTGGATATCTCCAGACCGGAAGGCGGCCTTGACGCGCCGGAAGCCGTAATAGGCGGCCAGGGGATCGAACTTCAGGTCCCGGTAGCTGGCCTCGACCTCAGGCGACAGCTTCGGCCGGGAGAACCCTGCGTCTGGGGTCTTTACCGGCAGGTCCATCGAGCGCCGCAGTTCCTGAACGAGGAGGTTCAAGGCCGTGTAACGATCATAGAGCGTCTGCAACTTGGGCTCGCGGGCCTGGGCCGCTCCGTTTGCGAGGGATCCCGTGATCTCCGGCTCGACCGGCACTACGTCAACTCCGGTATATTGCCCATCGCGGGAGAAAGAACTCGCCGCCAGTTCGTCAGCAAGCTGGTTGCGGGCAATCCAGGTCCGTTCCTCCACGTCGGCCAGGACCTGCTCGTGTGATGGCCGAAAGCCGGGACCCGTGGCGATGTCGGCAGGCAGAGCCTTCATGGCTTCCTGCGGTTTCAGGCCGTTCGGCTCATTGGATGGAAATCGCGGGTCGACCTTGTAGGTTCGGCCGTAGACCGTGACGAAGAAGGGGGCCGCCTGAACCGGAACGGAGCAAACGAGAACGAGCAGACATCCGGACAACCCGAGAACCTTTGCGGTGAAGCGGGCCATCGCCGCCTCCATTCCAAATGGTCTAGTGCATCGTGCGGAACCGAAGGTCCGCGTCCGCGAAAAGTGGACCCGGTTTTCCGCTCCAAACGCTGCGCTCATCAAGGGTGGAGCGTCGAAAGCTCCAGGGTCCAACGGTTTAGTAGTAGTGACGCCGAACCGCGCGGCGCGACGACCGGCGGGCCACGCCGGCCACGCTGCCTGGCGTCCCCGGTCGGCCGACGACGGCCTGAGCGGTGTCGCAT
>NZ_JBFUMH010000210.1:0-7297 GCF_054049475.1 Microvirga sp. P5_D2
GTTCTCGTCACCGGCGCGGGCTGCGATGAAGTTGGCGTAGGGGTTGCCCTCGCGCTTCTCGGTGGCGATCGTGTCCTTGCGGATATCGAGGCCGGCGTTCAGCGCGTGGTCCGTGTTGATAACGGCGGCGTCCACGTCGGGCAGGGCGCGGGGCAACTGCGCGGCATCGAGTTCGGAGAACTGCACGTTCTTCGGGTTCTCGGCAATGTCGAGCAGGCTCGGCGATAGGCCCTGGCCGTCCTTCAGCTTGATTACGCCTTGGGCAGCGAGAAGATTAAGTGCGCGACCGCCGTTGCTGGGATCGTTCGGGATGCCGATTTTCGCGCCCTTCGGCAGATCGGCAACGGATTTCACCTTGCTGGAATAGAGACCGATCGGCTGCACGAAGGTGAAGCCCACCGGCACGATCTTGTAGCCGCGCGCCGCGATCTGCGCGTCGAGATAGGGCTTGTGCTGGAAGGCGTTGGCATCGAGGTCCTTGCGCTCGAGCGCCTCGTTGACGAGGGCATAATCCGAGAACGGCACCAGCTCGACATTGAGGCCCTTCGTGGCCGCAACCTTCTTGACGACCTGCGCCACTTCTTCTTCGGCGCCGGACATGACGCCGACCTTGATGCTCTTTTGCTGAGCGGAAGCGGGCAGGGAGGCCGTGAGAACGGTGCCGAGCGCGAGGGTCGCAGACAGCAGGGCGCGGCGGGTGAATACGGACATAGGAGTACCTTTCAGGCAAAGTTCGTCTGGGCTTCGTCTTGAAGCCGGACATGTGGTTCGAAGTGGGAGAGAGAAAGATCAGGCGTCGAGGCGACAACAGCCTTCAGCCAGCAAAGGCTGTTGGCTCAGCATGAATGCCATTGTGAAAACTGGTCGCGTCATAGCCCATCGATCCTCGTGAACCACGAGGCGAAAGCCGCTCGTGGCGCTTTAGCCTTTGATCACGCGGGGCAAGCTGCTCGTCTCAAATCACCGCGACCTTGAGATGGTGTGAACCGCCTCAAGACAAGTTTGTTTTAGCCCGACAGAACTTTATGTCAATCGATTTGTTCTGTAAAAAGAACAGCCCTGTTATGCTCAGTATGCACGGGAGATGCAGAAATCCACCGTCTCCAGCAGGGCCTGCTTCATCGGGCTCGCCGGGAACAGGGCCAGGGCGTCGCGGGCCATGGCGCCGTAATGGCGGGCGCGCTCCACCGTATCCTCCAGCGCCTTGTGACGGCGCATGATGGCGATGGCCTGTTCGAGATCCGCATCCTCGATCTCGCCGCGCTCCAGCACGCGCTTCCAGAAAGCGCGCTCCTCGTCCGTGCCGCGACGGAAGGAGAGGACGACGGGCAGCGTGATCTTCCCTTCACGGAAATCGTCGCCCACGTTCTTGCCAAGGGTCGCGGCCTTGCCGCCGTAATCGAGCACATCGTCCACGAGCTGGAAGGCGATGCCGAGATTCATGCCGTAGGAGCGGCAGGCGGCTTGTTCGGCCTTGGGCCGGCCGGCGATGACCGGGCCGACCTCGCAGGCGGCGGCGAAGAGTTCCGCCGTCTTGCCGCGAATGACCGCGAGATATTCGTCTTCCGTGGTCTCGGTGTTCTTGGCGGCGGCGAGCTGCATCACCTCGCCCTCGGCGATCACGGTCGCGGCGGCGGAGAGGATGTCGAGGGCACGCAAGGAACCCACTTCCACCATCATGCGGAAGGCCTGGCCCAGCAGGAAATCACCCACGAGCACGCTCGCCTCGTTGCCCCACTTGATGCGGGCGGCGATCTTGCCCCGGCGCATGTCGCTCTCGTCCACAACATCGTCGTGGAGGAGGGTGGCCGTGTGCATGAACTCGACGGCGGCCGCGAGCTTCACATGCCCGTCGCCTTCGTAGGCGGACAGGCCGGCGGTCGCCAGCGTCAGCATGGGCCGCAGGCGCTTGCCGCCGGAGGAGATGAGGTGGTTGGCCACCTCGGGAATCATGGTGACCTCGGAGCCCGTGCGCGACAGGATCATCGCATTGACCCGTTCCATGTCGGAGGCCACAAGGGATACGAGCTTCTCGATGCTCGCATTCTTCTCGGGATGCTTATCTTCGAACGGAACGACGACGCCCACGTATCAAACCCGGGTTGCCGGCCGGCTCGGCCGGTAGGAATATGAAGCCTATCTTCCCGCCGGTTCGGATGAAACCGGCGGGAAGATAGGTTTACTGTCGCATGACCCATCGGAAAACCGGTTTCGGCTTTTCTCAAGTCATGCTTCGCGTGGCATGGCATTTTCCATGCTGCAATGCAAACGCTTGCCGCATGGGAAGGTCCTTGCGCCGATGGTCGAAATCGTCCGTACCAACGATCTCGTAGTGGTCGGCTTCCTACAATCCTTATTGGAGGACGCCAATATCCACGTGCTGGTGGCAGATATGCACATAAGCGCCATTGAAGGCATGATGGGGGCGTTTCCCAAGCGAATCCTCGTGCTCCAGGATGACAGGGACCAGGCCCGCCGCCTGATCCGCGAGGCAGGCCTGGGTGCCGAACTGCTGCATGATTGAGATCACGCATGATTTATTGCTGGGAGGCCGCGTCCACCTCGCCCAGCCCGCCAAAGGCCACCGGGCTGGAACGGACGCGGTGCTGCTTGCCGCAGCCGCACCCGTGAAGCCGGGCGATGTGGTGATGGATGTCGGGGCGGCAACAGGAGCCGTCGGCCTGATGGTCGCGATGCGTGTGAAGGAAGCTCACTTCATCTTTGTGGAGCAGGACCCGGCCTTGGCGGAATTGTGCCGTCGTAACGTGACGGAGAACGATATTGCGGGTGAAGTCGCCGTTGCGGACTTGCTGGATAAGGTGTCAAGGCTAAACGCTGGCCTCAAGCCCGAGAGCGCCGACATCGTGTTGACGAATCCGCCATTTCTGGAAGAGGGGCAGGCGCGCATCTCGCCGGACAAGGGCAGGGCTGCCGCCCATGCGCTGCCGGTTGGTGGGTTGGAAGCCTGGCTCAAGGCCTCTGTTGGGCTGCTCAAGCCTAAAGGGCAGATGGTGCTGATTCACCGGGCCGACCGGCTCGCTGAATGTCTTGAAATTCTCGGAAAGAGTTTGGGCGGTCTTACGCTGCGCCTCATTCATCCAAGCGCTGACAAGCCTGCCATTCGCTTTCTGCTGACCGGCACGAAGGGAAGCCGGGCTCCCTTGAGTATCGTGCCGCCTGTGATTCTGAACGGACCCGATGGGCGCTTCACGCCCGAGGCGCAGGCCCTACACGCGGGCGAGTCCGCCCTCATATGAAAAGGGCGCCCGGAGGCGCCCTTGATCGAGATTACCAGCGAGGGCCAGGCCTCGCCACCGTGCGGCAGACCTCGACGGGGCGGCGCACATAGCGGTAGCCGTTCCATACGGTCCGCGGTTCTGTCCAGCACCGGCGGACGGCCCGCGCGGGGCGGTAGGCCGGATAGGGGCGGTAGACGCGGCGGTGAGGCCTTCCATATTCATGCCGAACCACGACAGGGCCGGCGTGGTATTCAACGGCAGGGGTCCGGCGATAGCCGTATCCGCCATAATAGGGCTGAGCCTCAGCCTGCGGGGCCGACAGGGCGCCGAAGCCCAGGGTCGCAAGACCAAGAAGGCCAACAATCAGCTTACGCATCGTCTTTCTCTCCTCAACACTACTCAGGCAAAGGCCTGAGGCAGTGAATCGACTGGAATGTTATCCATGCTCAATCTTTAACCGACCGTAACTGAACGAAACCCGACGCATTCCCTAACGAGATGTTCATCTTGGGCGTACGCACCTGGCGCACTACATGAAGCCTATGCCGCAAACATTCCTGTCTTCCATCCTTCCCGAGCGTCTCCAGTTTCTCCTTCCCGGCCGATACCGGAGCTATGCTCATCCCATTGTTCCGGTCGTGCGTCTCTCCGGCGCCATCGGGGCTGTCGTGCCGTTCAGGCAGGGACTCGCCATGTCCACCGTGGCGCCTCTTCTGGAGCGGGCCTTTTCCGTTCCTGGCGCGAAGACGGTGGCGCTCGTCATCAATTCGCCCGGCGGATCGGCGGCCCAGTCGCACCTGATCTTCAAGCGCATCCGCGCGCTCTCGGAGGAGAAGAAGATCCCCGTCATCGCCTTCGTGGAGGATGCGGCGGCCTCGGGCGGCTACATGATCGCCTGCGCGGCGGACGAGATTTATGCCGATCCGGCGTCCATCGTCGGCTCCATCGGCGTGGTCTCGGCAAGCTTCGGCTTCCAGGAGCTGATCGCGCGCATCGGCGTGGAGCGGCGCGTGCATACGGCGGGCGAGAACAAGGCCATGCTCGACCCGTTCAAGCCCGAAAACCCGGAGGACGTGGCCCGCCTGAAAGGGCTTCAGCGCAAGATCCATGAGGTCTTCGCGGATCTCGTCCGGTCACGGCGGGGCGAAAAGCTCAACGATTCCTATGAGGATCTGTTTTCCGGCGCCTTCTGGGTCGGGGCGGAAGCGCTCGAACTCGGCCTCGTCGATGGCCTCGGCGATATCCGCACCATCCTGCGCGAGCGCTTCGGCGATAAGGTCCAGTTCCGCATGATCGAGCCCGCCCGCCCGCCGCTCCTCGGCCGCCTTCTGGGCCGCCGCTCCCTCACCTCGGGAAGCCTCATCGATCCCGGCGAGGTGGTGGGCGCGTTGGAGGAACGGGCCACTTGGGCGCGGTTGGGGTTGTAAACGCCCGTTATCCCCGGGCTTGTCCCGGGGATCCACGCCTTTACCTGGCCCAAAGACGTGGATGGCCGGGACAAGCCCGGCCATGACGATGAGTACAGCCCAACGCTTGACTTAGACAGCCCATCATCCCAAGGGTTCGCCTGAAATTCTCTAAAGACCGGACGCTTTTCATGACCAGCGAACCCGCGCACATGAACCCCGCGCGCTCTTTCCAGGGCCTGATTCTCACGCTCCAGCGCTATTGGGCGGAGCAGGGCTGCGTCATCCTCCAGCCCTACGACATGGAAGTCGGTGCCGGCACCTTCCACCCGGCGACCACCTTGCGGGCTCTTGGCCCCAAGTCCTGGCGCGCGGCCTATGTGCAGCCCTCCCGCCGCCCGAAGGACGGGCGCTATGGCGAAAATCCGAACCGCCTTCAGCATTATTACCAGTTCCAGGTGATCCTGAAGCCGAACCCGTCGAACCTGCAGGAACTCTATCTCGGTTCGCTGAAAGCGATCGGCATCGACACCTCGGTCCATGATGTCCGCTTCGTGGAGGACGATTGGGAAAGCCCGACGCTGGGCGCCTGGGGCCTCGGCTGGGAATGCTGGTGCGACGGCATGGAAGTATCGCAGTTCACCTATTTCCAGCAGGTCGCGGGCTTCGAGTGCTCGCCGGTGGCGGGTGAGCTCACTTACGGCCTTGAACGTCTTGCCATGTATCTGCAGGGCGTGGAGTCGATCTACGATCTCAACTTCAACGGCCAGGAAGGCGACGGAAAGGTCACCTATGGCGATGTGTTCCTGCAAGCCGAGCAGGAATATTCGCGCCACAACTTCGAATACGCCGACACGGAAATGCTGTTCCGCCACTTCCGCGACGCGGAGGCCGCCTGCCGCAAATATCTGGCCGATGGCGAGCCTAAGGACGGCTCCAACGACAATCGCCATCTCATGGCACTGCCGGCCTATGACCAGTGCATTAAGGCCAGCCACATGTTCAACCTGCTCGACTCGCGCGGCGTGATCTCCGTCACCGAGCGCCAGAGCTACATCCTGCGCGTTCGCGAACTGGCGAAAGCCTGCGGCGCCGCATGGCTGAAGACCGAGGGCGGGGGTGTGGCTGCATAAAAGCCACGCGCTCTCCCGTTCCCTCAACACTCAGATTTCGAATTTCCCATGCCCGATCTTCTCCTTGAACTCTTTTCCGAAGAAATCCCCGCCCGCATGCAGCGCCGTGCGGCGGAGGATTTGAAGAAGCTTGTGACCGATGCGCTGGTGGAACGCGGCTTCGTCTATGAAGGCGCGCAGGCCTTCTCCACGCCGCGCCGTCTCGCGCTCACCATCGCAGGTCTGCCCGTGAAGGGCCAGGATGTGCGCGAGGAGCGCAAAGGTCCGCGCGTGGGCTCGCCAGATGCGGCGATCCAGGGCTTCCTGAAAGGAGCAGGCCTCGCCTCGCTCGATCAGGCGAAGATCGAGAGCGATCCGAAGAAGGGCGAGTTCTACGTCGCAATCATCGAGAAGCCCGGACGCGCGACTGCCGATGTGCTCGCCGAAATCCTGCCGCAGATCATCAAGACGTTTCCGTGGCCGAAATCCATGCGCTGGGGTGCTGCTTCTGCGGAAGCGGGTTCGCTTCGCTGGGTGCGCCCGCTGCAATTGATCCTCTGCACCTTCGGGCCGGAAACCGAAGATCCGGAAGTGGTGCGTTTCGAGGTCGATGGCATCACGTCCGGCGACACGACATACGGCCATCGCTTCCTCGCGCCGGATGCGATCCGCGTGAAGCGCTTCGATGATTACGCGCCGGCGCTCGAGCGCGCGAAGGTCGTGCTCGATGCGGATCGCCGCAAGGACATGATCCTGCACGACGCGAAGGATCTCGCCTTCGCGCAAGGCCTCGAACTCGTCGAGGACGAGGGCCTGCTCGAAGAAGTCGCGGGACTTGTGGAATGGCCCGTGGTGCTCATGGGCTCGTTCGAGGAAGCCTTCCTCGATATTCCGTCGGAGGTGATCCGCACCACGATCCGCGCGAACCAGAAATGTTTCGTGCTGCGCGATGCGAAGACCGGCAAGCTCGCCAACAAATTCCTGCTCACGTCGAACCTTATCGCGAAGGATGGCGGCAAGACCATCGTCGGTGGCAACGAGCGCGTGGTGCGCGCCCGTCTCTCCGACGCCAAGTTCTTCTGGGAGACAGACCAGAAGGTGAAGCTGGAAGAGCGTCTCGAAAAGCTGAAGAGCATCGTGTTCCACGAAAAGCTCGGCACGCAATACGAGCGCGTGGAACGCATCGCGGCGCTCGCCAAGGAACTTGCGCCCATCCTCGGCGCCGATCCTGCATTGGCTGAGCGCGCCGCGCGTCTCGCCAAGGCCGATCTCGTCACCGAAATGGTTGGCGAATTCCCTGAACTGCAGGGCCTCATGGGCCGCTACTACGCGACGCTGCAAGGTGAACATGCATCCGTCGCCGCTGCCATCGAAGACCACTACAAGCCGCTCGGCCCATCCGACCGTGTGCCGACCGATCCTGTGTCGGTCGCCGTGGCGCTTGCCGACAAGATCGACACGCTCGTGGGCTTCTGGGCCATCGACGAGAAGCCAACGGGATCGAAGGATCCTTACGCGCTGCGTCGTGCGGCTTTGGGCG
>NZ_JBFUMH010000211.1:0-7294 GCF_054049475.1 Microvirga sp. P5_D2
GGAATCCCCTGTCCGGACAGGGCATTCCCTCACCCGTCGCGCTGGGAATGCCCTGTCCGGACAGGGCATTCCCTCACCCGTCGCGCTGACGCGCGCCGACCTCTCCCATCCGGGAGAGGTTAGACCTGTGTCTTATTGTGAAAGCTCTCATCCGGTCACATCACCTAGTCATCCCCTTGCGGGAATGGACGCATGCGCCGTACCCCTTTTCCAGCCAGCCTCACAGGCTAAAATCTCCAGAGAATCCGAGCCGAAACCAGCCTCCTCAGGCACCCCAAAACCGGCCTCGCCATCATGGCGTTTGTGAGCCCGGTGCCTCGTGAAACCGACTTATCCTCACTCTTATCAACAGTTTTTAATCTCATTGACAGCTAGGAATAAGCGCCCACTATCGAGGGTAGAGGGGCAAGTCCTTTCTTTAATTATTTCCAGGAACAAAACATGAACAAAAATGAGAACGAGCAAGCCTACCGAAAGGCTGCCACGGTAAGGCCTTCGGTTACGGGCGATGCCAAATCCACTCGCCGGAAACGGTCAGYGCGCGGGCATATTGCGAGCCCCGCGGGATACCTGATTTCCGACTCGCTGAGCGGCGAGGCGAGGCGACTGCTGGGCATTCTGGCTCAATCCGAGGCTCGCGTGCTCATCGACCCGACGGATGAAGGCAGCGTCATTGTCCACAGGAAGCGCGCAGGGATCTCGGTCGGAGCGGGTCGCTTTGCCCGTCCGGTCGCCGAAGCGCTGATCGGGCAGGATCTGGCTGTCTGGCGCAAGGAAGCAGGACGGGCCGTGTTGAGTTTGAGCGCGACAGGCCAATCCCACCTGCGCCGCACCGGCTCGGCCGATGCGGAGACGGCTTTTTTCCACCAGCATCGTGAGGTTACGAGCGCCACGATCCAAACCGATATGGGAACAAAACGAGTACGAATAGACGCCGACGAGAGCCCGCTCGATTGGCTGCGCCGCCGGAAGGATCGCAACGGCGAGCCGATGATCGACGAGGCCGCCTACCAGGCCGGGGAGAGGTTGCGGACGGACATCATGCTGGCTGGCCTGCTGCCGGGTGTGACGGCGCGCTGGGACGCCATGCCCACGAGCGGCGGTCCTTCATCGCCCTCCGATGCCACGGACCGCATGGTCGCCGCGCGCCAGCGCATCCGGCATGCCTTCGATGCGGTGGGGTCCGATTTCGCCGACCTGCTCATGGATCTCTGCGGCTTCCTGAAAGGCTTGGAACTGATCGAGCGGGAACGGCAATGGCCGCAACGCTCGGCCAAGATCGTGGTGTGCCTCGCCCTGGCCCGCCTTGCGGAGCATTACGGCATCGAGGCCGCCGCCAGCGGGCCAGCGGCGTCGCGGGGCATCAGGATGTGGCGGGCGGTGGTGATCGAGGGCGGGCGCACTTAAGGCGAGCGCAAAGTCAGAGCGGCATGCCTGCTTCAGTGAACAGGGCCGGTATTGCAGTTGGCCCTCTCCCGTGTGGGAGAGGGTCCTAGCGCCTCACTTGATGAATTCGTCTCTTAAGAAACCGCCGCAGCCACCTGTGCGTCGCGGCGGATGCGCTCGACCATGGAGCGCACGCCATTGGAGCGCTGGGGCGTCAGGTGTTCCGACAGGCCGAGTTCTTTGAATAGGCCGAGGGCGTCGGTGGCGACGGCCTCGGATGGGGTCTTGCCGTTGTAGAGGGAGATCAGCAGCGCCACGAGGCCACGCACGATATGGGCGTCGCTGTCGCCGCGAAGATGCAGCACGGTCTTGCCCCCGGCGGAATCGTCGAGGCGGGTTTCCAGCCAGACCTGGCTGGCGCAGCCCTGCACCTTGTTGATATCGTTATGCGCCTCGCCGGGCAGGGGCTCCATGAGCCGCCCGAGCTCGATCACATAGCGGTAGCGCTCCTCCCAGTCGTCGAGAAGCTCGAAATTGGAAACGATCTCGTCAATGGCCGGCAGCATGGCAATCCCAATATGTCTGCCGGTCATATAGGGATTGTCGCGGCATTTGGCGACGGGGACAGGAAATCAACTCTTCGATCAACTTCTGGGCTTGTGCGCGCCCGTCTGCCGGTCTTCCGGCTGAAGAGTGTCGGTGGCCTTCGACGAGGCGGGCGTGAGGCCCGAGGTGGTGAGGATCTTCTCGACAACGGCCTGCTTGGCTGTGTCCGGTAGAACCTGCCACATGGTCTCCAGATGACCGGATGCTCCTTCCTTCGCGGGCGCGGCAGGAGCGGCCTGCTCGGCTGCCTTCGGGGCGAAGAACGCCTGGAGTGGATCGGGGCCTGCGTCCTTCTGCCGGACCGGCGAGTAATAGAAAATCACGCCGACAATGAGGATGAAACGGAGAATCGAGAACATAGGGCAAGGGCCTGAAAATGGTCGAAAGGTGATCCATCATAACGTCCCGATGGGGCGGCGCGTAGGCAAGCCGCGAGGAACCTCAAAATACGATGAATCAAGCGTTAAGGGCCTGCGCAAATTCCGCCCGGCTGTTAAGATCCTTGAATTGCCAAGCAAAATGATCACCGGCCGTTCAGATGTGCGGCTTATTCTGGACGCGGATGTGGGGATTTCTGGCCTAGCCGCTTTCGCTAGGAGGCTGCGTGTTAAGGGTTCGCTTAAGGGGGCTCTGCCAGGATTTTGAGAACAACGGAGGCTTCAGGGGTTGCCGCGCAGCGAGCGCGCCCAATCATGAAGCTGTTTCTGTGATGACGGGATGATGCTGGTGCGTGACGCTTTTGCTGCCGAGCCTGACGACGATTTCGATCTGCCCTCCGTCGTGCGGCGGAAGGCGCCGCCACGGCCGCAGAAGCGTGTAGCCCGCCAGCCGAAGAAGGTGGGCGTGGCGGAGCGCATGATCGGCCAGGCGCTCGGCAATCCCGGCAAGATGCTGGCGGCCCTGTTCCTGACCGGATGCTCCGGCGCCATCGCCTGGAACGCCCTCGTCCTGCAAAGCGTGCGCCACCCCGCGCCGCTGTTCAATCATGCCGATCCGGCTGTCGCCGCTGCTGCTCCTGCGCCCTCCGAAATGCTGCCGCCGGCACGGCCCGGCGTGGAGACTGTCGATGCCCAGGCCATAGCGGCCCATGAGCCGGTGCCTCAGGCCGCACCGCTCGCCGAGGCTGCACCCGCTCCTGCGGTTTCCGCGCCACGTCCGCCGGCGCGCTCTGCCATGACCGACCTGATCCGCAATGGCGGCGTGCCGCCCGCCGCCGCGCCGCAGCCTGTCGCGCGCGTGCAGCAGAATGCGGCTGTCGCTGCTCCCGCCCCAGCGCGGGCTTCGACGCTGCGCGATCCGATTGCGGCGATGATCCGTCTCGGCGGGCCTGTGCCGACGCCGCCCGCCAATGTGGGGCGGCAGGATGCGGGCGATATCATCCTATCCGGCCAGCGCGCGCTTGCGCGTCTCGGCTACAGCGTGAAGGTCGACGGCATGATGGGCCCGGGAACGCGTCAGGCCATCGAGCGCTTCGAGCAGGATCGCCGCCTGCCGGTCACGGGCGAATTCAGCGGGCGCACGATGCGCGAGCTTTCCTCGCTGTCCGGAATCGCGGTTCAATAGTGTCGCGGCTTCGCTCCGATTTCTGGGTCTCTGCTTATTTGCGCCGCTGCGGCGTGGAAGGCATCGAGGCGGCTTTGCGCAAGCGCGGATCCGCGGAGGCCGGTTCGATCTTCGTGAAGGTCGATCGACTCGATGGCACGGCGAGTCTTTACGGCCCCGCGCCGCAATCCTTCGTCGAAGACAGAACTGAGCGTCTCTTCGCGCCGATCCTGCAGGACGTGATGCCTCTCGACGTGGAGGAGCGCATGACGAAGGAACTGCGCTTCGATTCCGATCTCTGGCTCGTTGAGATCGATGATCGCCAAGGGCGCCACTTCCTCGATCTCGCGCCCGGCGCGTGATCTATTAGAGCGGGCTTTCTTCCGACAGAGCCCGCACGCCGAGGATCGCTTCAACCAATGCGAGTGCGACAGGGCCCGGCACGTCGCGCATTTCGCGCACGAGGGCGCGGATCGCGGACAAGGGATAGGAGAGGGCCGGATGCAGCGTGAGGCAGATGGCGGTCGCTTCCCTCTCAGGAACATCGAGGGCTTTGAGCGCGAGCGCAAGCAGCCGATGCCGTCCGAGCTTCAGAACGCGCCATTGCGTTGGGGCCGAAAAACCGAACGAGGATGTGAGCAGCGCCTCGACCCGCGCGACATCGCCGTGCCGGCTGGCGTCAACCAGTGCATCCACATCATGGCGTGTCGTCGCGAATGTGATAATTGCCTTCTTGCGGGTGAGTGCATCCGTGATGCGCTGCCGGATGAGTGCGCGGCGAGTCTCGCTCGCCGTCAGATAAAGCTGCGCCTCCTGCGCGAGAGATAGATCTTCGCGGGCAAGCAGGATCTCGGCGAGCGATGCACGATCGACGGCGCGTGAGACGAGAGAGGCGAAACCGGGTGCAGCCGGAGTGAAGGCGGGATTGGCCGCCAGCGCATCCTCGCTCGCAGCTTCGCGCAGGGCAAGAATCCGCTCGGCGATAGCGGTGTCGATATCGGGCCGCAGGGCGAGCTGCAATCGTCCGCCCGCACTGGCGAGAAGCCTTGCATCCACTGTGTCGAGCACACCCGGAGCAGGGTGCTGCATCACCGCGCGGATATCGGCGGAGATGCGTGTCAGGTAATCGCGAACCGATTGCGGTGTGTCCTCGCAATTCCTGAGAATCCGCGCGATGTCGAGAAGGGTTGCGTGGTCCGCCTTGGGCAGAAAGCCGAGTGCAAGCGCCTCGAATGTTTCGATGCTGTCGCGATCCCGTGCGGGCGCTGCGACGAACATTTCCGCGTTCAACTTCAGGAGCGCGGCGCAGGCGTCGGCGCCGTCAAGATCCGAACGTCCGAGGTCGGACAAATCGGACCACAGATCCGGGTTTGCAGAGGATACCATACTCAACTCTTTCCATCGCAGCCCCGCACTACCTTAGGATTGGTGTGTTAGCGCACGTTTAACGCACACCTCACGGCGGGAAGGGGGAACAGAAGCGCGGCCGTGGATGTTGTTTTCATGTCAGGCAGGCCGTTTTTCTTGAGAGCCGAAGCCGCCGGAAACGGTCTGTTAACCATAAATCCTTTTGTGTGATCGAGTTACTGGGGAACGAAGTGGCGCTTTAGAGGAGGATCTCATGCAGGACGTGTGGACCAGATCACCGGGCGTGGTGATCGCTTTTCCCGACGTCTCGGAGCGGCCGCAGCGCCAGCAGCCGGGCACGGGAGAGCCGCGGGGTGAGATTCTTCTGTTCACGGGCGTACGCTACGAGCGACCCGCTCCCAATCCCGGCCCTTCGCGTCCCTTCGCGACCAACCGCCCCGGTCGTCGCCGCTCCTGATTGCTCGATCTTTATCGTCGATGTGAACGCGCTTATTCGCGTCACTTCTCGCCTTGTGCCAAATCCCGCACCATCAAGACCGCATCCGGCCCATAGCTCAGGAGCTTCGACTTCAGACCGGGAATGACGGCCACGCGAAACCCAAGTCTCTCCCAGAAGGGTTGCGAGCCGTTCACCGCAACCAGTGACAGATTGGGAAAGCCGCCCCGTGCGGCATGATCGACAAGCCATTCTCCGATCCGCACCGCATGGCCCCTGCCGCGCGCTTCCGGCAGCAGTGCCACATCGTGCACGTAATAGGTCGTGGCATCCGACGGCACTTGTTTCAGATGTGAGTTCAGGGACGGTGGCTCGCCGTAGCGCCAGGGATGCGTCAGCGTATAACCGATGAGACGCCCATCGACTTCCAGCACGGCGCAGCCCTGCGGATACAGCCGTAAGCGTTCCGAGAAGACATGCGGTTCTTCAGGATGCTCGACATGGATCGTGTCAGCCAGAACCTGCACTTGGGCGAGATCCCCGCTCGTCATGGGACGCCAGGACATGAAGAGTCTTACCCGTCCTGCTCGGTGACGCAGGAGACGGCTTTCGCCGCATCTTCCGCCTGCTGGCGCTGGCTGGCGCTTGGAGCCGTCACGCGAACGATCACGAAGCCCTGCTGCTCGGGAGCGACGATACGCACATCGCGCGAAGGATCGTTCTCGTCTTCCGCCGCGCGGGCTTCGTCGAGTTGGCGAGCGGTCATCGCGACGATCTCGAGTTCGTCGCGCACGGCGGCGCGGTCGGTGACCGCGAAGAACACGCCGCCGGATTCCTTATGGAACGAGAAGGAGAGAAGGTTCGCGCCGGTCCTGCTCGTCACCCGCATGGGACCGTTGCGCAGGTCGAACGCGCAGGCGGCCACCGCAACGGCGGGATCGGGGAGGGGAACCCAAGTGTTATCGCCGCCCGGCGCGCTGATGATCTGCGCCTTGTCGGCGGTGAGCGTCGGCTGAATTCTTGCGAAAGCGTCCTGATCCGCGAGATAGGGGCTCGCGAGAATGGCTGCAATGTGAACGCCTGCCGCCAGCACGAGGCCGGCAAGAGTCGCGATGAGAAGGCGGCTGAGATTTGTCATGACCCGCATCCCACGCGCTGAATGGTCGGGAACTCGGCTTCTTCGTGGCTTCCGACGGCGCCTTGCGGATCATAGAGGCGCAGCACGATGCTGAAGGATCCGGCGGCAGGAAGCTGGAGCCAGTTGCCGTCCTGCAGTTCGCGCGAGAGCGCGATGGTGAACTCATCCTGCCCATCGCGGATGATCTCCGCCGAGGTGAAACCGCGGCGCCCGAGTGCGGTCACCGGCAGGCGGCCGTCCTGATCGTAGAGTGTCAGGGTCCAGAGGCGCGCGCCGGGGATGACGGTGCCGACGCGATAGGTGCAGGCGGAATCGAGTTTGCGGCCTTCGCTGTCCGTCGTCGCCGTAAACCCGAGGCCTTCGCCGGTAGCCAGAGGCACCTCGCCGCGTCGGGCCAGGATGGCGCGCATATACGGGTCGGCGTCCGGCGAGCCCATGGTCGGCCACGCCTTCCAGGGACCGAGGCGGATGCTGCCGAAGGGCGGATCGTTGTTGAGCGCCCAATAGGCCGAGCCAAGCCCGAGCCCCAGCGCGAGCAGGAGCGAGTAGACGACGAGGAGGGCTGTGGGAATTCTGGCGGTCACGGGCTTAAACGCAGTCGAAGGGGCGCACATGGAAGCGGCCTCGGAGGCATTCGTCAATATGGCTTCGGTGCTCATCCCTATGGCATTGCAACTTTGCGGGGACGGTCCGGGGCCGACGCATCGACCGATCCGGTCGTRCCGGGCGATGTCGTCACTCTCGAAGCCGAGAGCGGACGCTCCGCTGCCTGGAAGAGGGAGCCGATATTGCCGAGGACCTCAGAGGACTTGCGGGAG
>NZ_JBFUMH010000212.1:0-7277 GCF_054049475.1 Microvirga sp. P5_D2
GCTCTGGAAGGCAGGCGGCTCAAGTTGAGATTAAGCGCTGCACGTACACTCGCCAGATCATACGAGCGTCAAGGCTCCCATTCATGGTGATCGACGCAAGGTCGTCCAACAGTGACAGGTCCACTCCCGTCAGAGGTTTGAAATCTGAATGATTGCGGGTGTGATGATGATCGCAAAGAGGACCGGCAGGAAGAACAAGATCATCGGCACAGTCAGCTTGGGAGGAAGAGAAGCAGCTTTCTTTTCCGCTTCCGACATTCGCATGTCCCGGTTCTCTTGAGCGAGAACGCGCAGTGAATGACTCAGAGGGGTGCCGTATTTTTCCGACTGGATCAGGCTGGTAACCACCCCCTTCACCCCATCCAGCCCAGTTCTATCTGCCAGGTTCTCGTAAGCCTTGCGCCGGTCCTGCAGGTATGAAAGCTCGGCCGTGGTGAGACTGAGCTCCTCGGCAAGCTCGATACATTGCGAACCGATCTCTTCCGAAACCTTGCGCAGCGCGCTCTCGATTCCCATGCCGCATTCAACGCAGATCAGGAGCAGATCGAGGGCATCGGGCCAAGAACGACGGACCGCCTCCTGGCGCTTGGTGACCTTGTTTTTCACGTAGAGCAGGGGGGCGAAATAGCCGATCCAGGCTGCAGCAACGACAATTCCAATTTTGATAAAGAGCGGATGCTGAAGGCGCAGGATCACAAAGACATAAAGTGTCGTTACGAGAACCATGACGATTGGGGCGATCGCTCGTATGGCAAGGAACGTGATGACCGGACCTTGGCCACGATATCCGGCCATTCGCAGACGTTGCGCCAGCTCACCACTCTCAACCTGCTTTGCTAGATCGAATTTGTCGACAATGGCTTTGTAGAGCTTTTTCGGTTCACTGCGGAGCGAAAGTGGTTTGCTGGCCGCGTTCAGGCGGCTACGCTCGCGCGCCCTGATGCGTTCGCGCTCATTAGCCATTTGCGTCATGCGGGTGCCGAGGTGGTCACGGGCGAAATAAGGCCAAGCTACGACCAGAATGGCACCAGCCACCGAGATCGCCGCGGAGAAGGCTATCATCAGTTCGGGGTTCGTGAGTAGCGACACCGGGTTCATCGCATCCTCAAAAGTCGAAGTTGATCATCTTGCGCATCACAAGTACGCCTATTCCCATCCAGAGGCCGGAGGCCGCAAGGGTGAGATGTCCAGTAGTGGTACTGAAAAGCAGGCCGATATAGGCGGGTGACGTCAGGTAGATGAGGGTGGCGACAATGATGGGGAGACTGCCGATGATTCCAGCAGAAGCCTTGGCTTCCGAACTCACGGCTTTGATCTTCGCCTTCATCTTTTTGCGTTCACGCAGAACCTTCGACAAGTTTGCAAGTGCCTCTGAAAGACTACCGCCCGTTCTGCTTTGAAGCGCAATGACAATCGCGAAGAAACTGGCTTCCGGGAGAGGAACGCGCTCCGGCAGCTTCTGCACGGCCTGATCCATCGGGACACCTAGTGTCTGATCCTCGAGCAGCAGGCGAAATTCAGCTTTGACGGGCTCCTGAGCCTCGAGAGAGATGATCCTGAGACAATCGACCAGCGGAAGGCCGGCTTTTACGCCACGAACGATCACGTCAACGGCGTTCGGAAACTCGTTGGAGAATTTCTTAAAGCGGGTTGCCCTTTTGCCATTCACGTAGAAATGCGGAAGCATGATCCCGCCAGAGATGCCAAAACCAATCGAGGTGAAGAGCCCAAGTCGGAATGCGGCTAGGGACAGCACGAACGATATCAAGCCAGCCCCTATGCAGATGACGTAATACGTCTTCAGATTCCAGCTTAGCCCCGCCTGGCGCATTCGGGTGGTAAGCGTAAGCTTGGAGGACTTTTTGATTTTCTGTTTCTCTTCCAGCTCMCGAAGTGTCGTCTCCACAGCCTTCTTACGCTTGGGTTCATCGGAATTCGACGAGCGTGCTGCTACGTTGCTCGATGCAGCAATGGCGGCAAAACGCTTATGAGTCTCAGAGCGTCGACCGATATAGGAATAGAACATCGCTATAACGACACCTGCGGCGCAAAAAGTCCCTAGCAGAGCGATGACGACAGGGATCATCTCAGGTGTCAGCATGGATCGGCCCTTCCACGGCTTCCCTTAACCATCGGTCTTCTCGGCTGCGTCGAGGGCGGCCGCAAGGCGCTTTTCCTCGCCATAGTAGCGCGCCCGATCCCAGAATTTTGGGCGACCAACGCCGGTCGAACGATGTCTTCCGATAATGTCGCCTTTCGCGTCTTCTCCGAGAATCTCATAGGTGAAGAGATCCTGCGTGATGATCACGTCGCCCTCGAGGCCGAGAACTTCGGTGATGTGAGTGATGCGGCGCGATCCGTCGCGCAGGCGCGCTGCCTGTACGATCACGTCAACAGACGACACGATCATTTCTCGAATGGTCTTGGACGGCAGACTGTAGCCACCCATGGTAATCATGGATTCGATACGCGACACCGCCTCGCGAGGCGAGTTGGCGTGCAGGGTGCCCATCGATCCGTCATGGCCGGTATTCATAGCTTGCAGCAGGTCGAACGCCTCAGATCCGCGCACCTCGCCAACGATAATGCGCTCAGGTCTCATGCGCAGGCAGTTTTTGACGAGATCGCGCATTGTGATCTGCCCTTCACCTTCGATATTGGGAGGGCGGGTCTCCAGGCGAACCACATGAGGCTGTTGCAATTGCAACTCCGCTGCGTCCTCGCAGGTCACGATGCGCTCACCCGGTTCAATATATCGCGTCAGGCAGTTGAGCAGGGTCGTCTTGCCGGACCCCGTGCCGCCCGAAACAATGACGTTGCAGCGAACACGTCCAATGATCTCAAGGATCTGAGCGCCTTCTGGTGTGATCGAGCCGAATTTGACGAGCTGATCGAGAGTGAGCTTGTCCTTTTTGAACTTACGGATCGTGAGGGTAGGGCCGTCGATGGCAAGGGGCGGTGCAATCACATTGACGCGAGAGCCATCCGGAAGGCGAGCGTCACATATCGGGCTGGACTCGTCTACGCGGCGGCCCACTTGGCTAACGATGCGCTGACAAATATGCAGGAGCTGGGCATTGTCGCGGAACTGGATCTCCGTTTGCTGCACTTTGCCACCGACCTCGATGTAAACGGTGTCCGCGCCGTTAACCATGATGTCGGCAATATCGTCACGAGCCAGAAGAGGCTCCAGTGGACCGTAGCCGAGAACGTCATTGCAGATGTCCTGTAGCAGCTCATCCTGTTCCACGATGGACATGACAAGCTTCTTGGCCGTCACGATGTCCCGGACGATTTCGCCGATAGCATCCCGAGCCTGATCGAGATCCATTTTGCCAAGCTGCGCCACATCGATGGCTTCAATCAAGGCAGCAAAAACCTGAGCTTTGAGAGTGTAATACTCGTCGGTTCTGCGGCCGCTTTGCGCGCGCGACGCCGCGCCTTCTTGGCCGCCGGCTGCCTGCGCAGCCGTGGTGAGACTGCTCTGATCTGTCTTCAAAGTTTGGGCGTTTGTAGATGCGGGGGCTTGTTGAATCCGATCAGCAGAGGCCCCAGGCGGAGGATACGGAGAGTGAGTAGGCTTGTCGTCCTGCAGACTTCGCTTGCCGAACATGATGGAAACCCTTGCCTTCTCTCTGATGATCCTCCGACCTGTCTTTCAGGCTTGCTGCCGCATGTCGTGGACTTCCTATTAGATCTCGCCTGTCTTTGGGGTCCATTCAGCTTCATGGCCTAGGACCTGCGGCATCCGGGATCGACCAAATGGTCTAATTGCCGGGATTGTAGAAGAAATGGTTTGAAGGAAGAGTGCCAGAAAGCCGGAACAATCAGATGCAAAAGCACCTCCAGATGATCCTAGCCGCAGCGATTTTGCTGGGATCGGCTGGCCTATCGCAACAGGGCAAAGCGGATGAAGCCGCGCCTCTATCTCAGGTCACGACCAGTTCTATTGTTAGCGTCAGCAGCGATGTTTCTTCTATCAACGTCATGCTCGACTTTGCCAAGATCCTGTCCTTCAGCGAACCCGCGCGGACAATTATCATTGGCAATCCTGGGATTGTCGACGGGACATTGAACGATGAATCGACGCTCGTGTTGACCGGCAAGGCCGTCGGCGTGACAAACATGATTGTCTTCGGAGAGGCGGGCCGGGAAATTACGAATCTCAGGGTGCAGGTGCTTGCAAATAGCAGCCAGGTAACGACAGTTTACAGCGGCGCCACTCAACAGATCTATTCCTGTGTGGACACCTGCCGGCCTGTTGGCAAAGCCGATCCGGCCAAATAGGCCTGAAACGAGCAAAGCTGTTCCACTGTCGCTTTGGGAATATGATCTAGGACGCTTTCGGAAAGCGCCTTGCTATCTTCATGTCAAATTTATCTTTGAAGAATGCTGGCACTATAGGTGTGAAACTCATGCCGACTTCCACCAATCGAAACTCCGCTTGGGTCGTCACTGTGACTTTCGGTATTCCATCGGGAGTGTCGCCGCTTGTGCCAGAAGTAGAAGGAAACGGCTCCAGAATAAGGGCGGTTAATTGTTCGTCCGTCGTCTCAACGATAAGGCTCCGTCGCGCCGCATGCTCAACTGAGCCGGACATCTTGTTGTAGAGATAGAGTCCCCGCCCGAGATCGACGAGGCCGACTGAGCCCGCAATGAGAAGCAGGCCGATAAAAGCGAACTCGACCGCGGTGGATCCTCGCTCACACGAGCGCAAGTTGCGGATCCCATGACAAATTCTCATCTAACCTGAACCTGGAGTTTTGGCGAGAAGGACATTTGAGGCAACAGCATGCTTGTCGATTTGCCGTGAGCTGACAGAGAGTAATAGGCCAATGTCGACTTTGAGTTGCTACATGTGGTCGAGCAACTGACGTGTACATCAGGATTGTGAGGGCAGACGCAGTACCGGCTTGCCGAGACAGAGAGGGGTGGCTTGCCGTTGACTGATGTTGAACTGTCGAGCGTGAAGTTTTCCGATGCCATCAACCTGAGTGTCTTAAGGACTTCCGGCGCTGCCGGATCGACGGATTGATCAAGCATGGCGCTTTGTGCTCCTGCACGCAGTACATGGTCGATCCCCATTCGTTGGTAAGCCGCGAAGGCGAGATCTGCCACGGCTAAAAGGGAAATAAGCAGGATCGGAGCGAATAAGCCAAACTCGAGCGCTGATACGCCGCTATCAGCACGGGGAAGATCGACCCAGGCCCGTCGGACACGCTTGAGAGAGAGCGCAGAACGGATCGAAGCGTGAATTGCTAAGACCATACTCGCTGCTGTCCTATCGCGGATCACTGATCACCTCATTCACCGTAGTGGGGCGCCTTGGGGACGGCGCTTCATGCTGCCAAACAGAGCCTTGAGACCAAGGGCGCCCGTCCCCGGTCGCTTCGCTTGCTGGCGACCGGTCAAGAGGTCAGCAAGTTCCGCGAAGCTCTTCGCGGATGGTGCTTTCGCGGAGACGTCCGCGATCATCTTGCCCTTGTTGGCGGCAGTTCCGAACAGGTGGGCGTCGAAAGGAATGCAGGCGACCGGCTCGAGCTGAACGGCCTTGGCAAACTCCTTAGGTTTAATTTCAGGGCGCTTGGGCATTCCTACTTGGCTCAGGACCAACTTTGGTGGCGGATCATGAGGGCGTGCCTGCCTGAGAACACTGATCATGTTCTTAGCATTGCGAAGGTTGGCAAGGTCTGGGATTGCCGTCACGACGATTTCGTCGGCGGCGATCAAAACATTCTTCGCCCAGGACGTCCAAAGGTGGGGCATGTCGAGGACGGTGAATGGAATGCTTGCCTGCGCAACCTCGATAAGAGGCTCGATTGCATTCTCTGTGAGGTCGTAAGAGCGTTCCAGCACCATAGGTGCGGAGAGGAGGCTCAAGTGATCACCGCATTGGGTCAACAGACGATCTAAGAGCACCTCGTCGAGGCGGTTGGAGTCCTGGATCGCTTCCGCCACACCGACGCCCGCGTCGAGGTTGAAATCGAGGCTGGCTGTTCCGAACGGAAGATCAAGATCGGCAACCATCACATCCGAACCGAGCCGCTTCGAGATGGACCAAGCAACGTTATGCGCGATAGTCGACGAGCCTACGCCCCCCTTCGCCCCAATGAATGCAAAGGCCTGTCCTAGCTTGCTCGAACTCGCTTCTCCATAAATGCTGGAAATCGACGCGATGAGCGAGACAGGTTCAACTGGCGCAAGAACATACTCGTTGACGCCACGCTTGATGAGTTCCCGATAGAAACCAATGTCGTTTTCATGGCCGACAGCCATGAGCCTCGTTCCCGCGTCGCAGACTTCGGCAAGGCGGTCGAGATCTGCCAAATAAAGACTACTGGAGGAACGACTCTCGACGATCACGAGATTAGGTGTGGTATTGTGCTTGTAATGCTCGATGGCGGCGTTCAAGCCGCCCATTTGAACGCTGACCCTTGTCCGCGACATCAGGCGGTCCCGGGCTGCGTTTTCAATGGTGTTGGCAGCGTCTGGGCTATCGCAGAAGGCCTCTATCGCGATCCTCGGGATGCGCACCGCTTCACGGGCATGATTAACCTCTGCGATCTCTTCTTCTCGACTCAGATGATCGACGAGCGAAGTTGCCTCCGGCACCAACCCTTGCCGGGGCAGATTACTTGTCATGTCGAAGGTCGAGTCGGTCATCGTTAAGCGATCCTGGCGATCCGTTGCGCATATTAGAATTTAATGACTTCTCTCTGGCCAGCGCGAAAGAAGCGAACCGACACGTTGTCGGTTCCGGATAAGGCGGGCTCCTCATCATTATCGGCGACTGATCGCAGGGAAAGCGAGAGCGTTCCATTCGATTGCGCTGCCGCAATGGCTTCGGCCTGGGCAGGGCTGAGCTCGAGGGTGGCGGTCTTGCCAACCGCAACTGCCTGGCCTTTCGTCTCTTCAACCTTCTGGTCCACTGCCAGGACGCGGATGTTGCTGAGGAACGTGCGGCTCAGATTGTCGGTCTGATTTGGGCCAGGCCGAGCGACGGTCTGGATCACATCGACGCGATCATTCGGAAGAATAAAGCCACCGGCCGTGCTTTCGACAGAGATGCGAATGGCGACGGCTCGCTTGCCCGGAGTAAGGAGGGATGCGAGCAGATTAGAGCCCCTGGAGAGTTTATCCTCACGAATTGGCTCACCGGACACGAAATGGCTTCGGACCATTGCCCCCGTAAGCGTTTTGACGGCTTCCGGTTGAGATGCGCGCGTGATGAAGCCGGGGCTGACGGCACTGGCTGGCCAAGGCTGCCAGCGCACGGC
>NZ_JBFUMH010000213.1:0-7164 GCF_054049475.1 Microvirga sp. P5_D2
CGGGGCATCCTTCCACTGCAGGCCGTTGCGGATGACGTAGACGATCCCGCTGACCACCCGCCGGTCATCCACCCGAGGAACGCCATGAGCCCGCGGGAAGTGCGGCGAAATCCGCGCCATCTGGCGCTCACTGAGCAAAAACAGATCACCCATTCAGAGCCTCCTAAACCGGAGGCTCTGAATCACACCTTAGCCCAAATTAATAGGTCCTGAGCCTAGGCCATATGGTTAATCGGAATCTGTGTTTATTGGCAAGGCTCAGTTCTCGCATTTGGGAGGGCAAATAGGTCAGAATCTTGGGAAATATGCCTTCTTCAGTTCACGCGCAGCACGGGACACAAGAGAAACCTTGCCTGAAATAGAGTCGAACCGAACTCTGACTTTGGAGGCTTAATACGCCAATAGGTTACCGTGATGCCAGAGTACACCAGCACGTTTCCATCCCCTCCCAATAAATGACTCAGAGAGTGCTAAAGACCTTTGTCTGCGTTAAAAGCGGGAGCATCGCTTGCAAAACACATTGGCCTTGGGGGCATTTGTTTGAGATGCCGTATGGCAGCCTTGAGCTCAGGAGAAACTTTCGATGGATCAACGTTCCAATACGAGGCAACGCACTATCCTTGAAGGGAGGATCGTGTTCAACAATCGTTTTTCACTGATTGAATGTGCAGTACGGGATCTTTCCGGCACCGGCGCCCGAATTGCATTCTCCCATCCAATCAGGATCCCACAAGAGTTTGAAATCGAGATCCCAAACAAAAAGTTGTCTCGTTGGGCCCGGGTCGTGTGGTCGAATGGAAAAGAGTACGGGATCACATTTGCCGACGCTCCCCAAGCCCGCACCTTGAGCGAGGCTTCTCCTTCACCAGAAGGGACGCAGTCGCAAAACAGGGACTTGCCAGAGCAGACAATGCCGAACACGGCAAAAGTCCAGCAAATTCTGAATGAAGCGCAGCGCCAGCTAGCCGAAATAATAGGGGCTCCTGCCGAGAACGTTCGATTAAAGCTGGAGATCGATTTCTTACCTGCTGGCACAAATAAGCAATCACGAGATTTAGAGTGATTTTCAGGGGCGTGTGGATTCACTCGTGCGCGTCGATCACGGAAAATCGATTAGATCAGACTCACTTTGCTCCGCTGATGCTTGCAGAATGAGACCAGTTGTTGATCGATATGGCGTGCGTCCGACTGGACCATCAGCCAGCTTTGCCCCTGCTCGCCTTCTGAGTAAGAAGCAGGAGAGGCAGCACACATCGCGAAGTGAGACATGAAGCACTCGACAGCAGCTAAACCCTTGTCCTTATCGTGCGGTATCATGCCAGGCGTACCAACCGGCTATGGCTTAGTGGAATGAATGTGACGGTCGGGTCTGAATGTGGAATCCCGTCGGAGGTTTTGCGTGCGAGTCTTGAAGACACTCACCGGGATTGTAGTCACAGTGGCCACCACGGACCGGGGCCGGCTGGAAAGCCGACCCTTACAAAATCGTCGCCGCAAGCCGAGGGCACCAGACGTTAGATTCAATCCACTAGTACCGCTTAAAAGGACTGGAGCTAATGGCGCCGCAGAGGCTACGGACGCTTCCTCAAGACCAGTCCCTTTATGATGGGTTCTGTCACCAGAAATCCTTGTGGTCGTTGACGATCTCTACTTCGAGTTCAGGGAATGGGCCACGGATCGCTACATGGCGCCGCCCGGCGGCGAACACCTGGTGACAGCTCAGATCGAGGGTCAGATTCTCCGGGTTGTCTCCGGTCAACTCCGCCAACCGCCTTTCGCTGAGTCCGTAGACCACAGTGCCGATGCCAGCCCAGTAACAGGCCCCAGCGCACATGCAGCACGGCTCGACCGAGGTCACCAGCGTGCATCGCTCGAGAAAGGTCGGGTCGTATCGCTGCGCGGCCGCGCGGGCCACGTTCGTCTCTGCGTGGCCAACGCCGCGATCCCGCGCGTAGGTGTTGCCCGACGAAAGGAGCACGTCGCCCTTCGGCCCGACTAGGAGCGCGCCGAAGGGATGATTGCCACTGGTCCGGCTCTCGGTGGCGATCTGCACGGCAAGACTTAGATACTCGGTATCGCTCCTCATGGCCGCCTCCTCGGGATGCCCAATTGCAACGGCACGCGTAAGGGCCCTTCGCCTGGGTTCTATATTCTTGGAGCGCTTGGGAGCTGTCTAGTCGTGAGATCCAAGGAGGTTGCTCATCGCGTCTGAAAGCGTGAAGGTGGTCGCTGCAACACGAACCCCTGACGGCCACAGGAATGAACGACCCGCTTGGGTCGAGTGGACATGATCCGCCGCATCCTCGAACACGGCCTGCCTGTCCACGAAGTCGCCAAAGGCTTTGGCATCAGCGCGCGTACCGCCCACAAATGCCCGACCCGCATCAAGGCTGAAGGGCCAACCGGATTGGAGAACAGATCCCGGGCCAGTGACTTGCCACGATCTTGAGCCCAGCAACCGGACCTCGTTGCAGGCCGGCTCCGCCTCACGAGAGGCCGGCACCTAAGCTACCCTTGTGGCTCGGAATGGAAGTCGGCGCGTGCGACACTGTCTCCGACTGGGAATTTAACCCAAACCTGCTATCAGGCCCCTCTCACCGAGCCGGGACCAATGGCACACCTGCGAACCTTCCTGACCCGCCTGACCATGCCGACAATTTCCAGCAGGAGGAAGTTCCTCCGCTACGTTCTGCTCGTAAATGCCTTCGGTCTCATTGTCGCCTTTGCCATTGATATCACCCAGCAGCTCGTTTTCTTCACGATCTGGGCGGCCGTCCTGAGATCATGGGCCCTGACCTTTGTCGCCGTGATCGTGATCGCGACGCCGGTTGCCGTGGTGTTCGCCCGGGCCCAGCGCGATGTCCAGAGCGCCAAGAAGGCCCTGGAGGATCTCAGCCGCACCGATCCCTTGACCGACTTGCCAAACCGACGGGCTTTGATGGAGGCGGGTGAGGCCTCCACCTCGCAGACCATGGTGCTGGTGATCGCTGATATCGACCGCTTCAAGGCCGTGAATGACACCTATGGCCATCGCGCCGGCGATGCGGTGCTTCAAACCATCGGTCGGATCATGACCGCACATCTTGCCAGGTATGGGCTCGTCGGGCGTCTGGGCGGGGAGGAGTTCGCCCTCATCGCGGCGAATGCCTCTCTGGAGCAGATCCTTCCCGTGCTCGGTGACCTGCTGCGTGCGATTGAGACAACGCCGCTTGTCACGCCGGGCGGCCTTGTCCGGATCACCATGTCGGCCGGGATCGCCATTCGCGATCCCTTCGATCCCTTTGGCCAACTGTATTCCGAGGCGGATCAGGCCCTCTATCAGGCCAAGCGCTCCGGTCGGAACCGGATCGAGCTGTCGACTCGGGCGCGTGAGGCCCTTACGTCTGAGTGGTTTCACGAGCACGCAGCCTCCGACGAAGACCGGCAAGAGCGACAGACCAAAAACTGACCCAACCTCAATGATGAAGCAGCGCGCGCAATGGCGCCGTGCAGGCACGTGAAAAACCTCGCTCGATCGAGTCGCCGATTTCGGGGAGATGAGCCATCGTCAGCGCAACGGGCACGTTGGCGATTTTCTACATGCGCCCTTACAACGGCTCCAGTCGTAGGGCGAGAAGCTCACCTCCTGGACCTGCCCCCGGTTCAAGGACAGGTGCCGAACCTAGAGGATGAGGAGGCCTGCCCAGCCGATGTAAGTAATGCCTATCCGGTGAAGGCGCCCTTTGCCGAGACCGACGCACTGCTCGACTGCACCAGCAAGGTACTCGCCAGCGAAATCACGCTACCCACAAGCCGACTCGAAAGGTAGTCAACTCAAGGCGCGCAGACACCTATTGCGGGCGAGCAGTGACTTTGGCGCCGGCTGCCTGGTCTCCTAAACCTGTCTGAACCAGAGGTCAGTCGTCACGACCCCACAGTAAATGGCAGAAAGTGGAACGGTCTGTGAAACGCCATTTTGGTGTCGGTTGCGTGGCCGATGTAAGTGAGGCAAGCAACGCGATGTCATTCAAGGTTGAATTGGACCCGCCTACGCCTGTTTATAAGTTCGACACGAGGCATTCTACCGTCGCACCTGCGCGCTGCGTGGATGCTACAGCCTCCAAAAAGGCTTCTTGAGAAAACGGCTTTAACAGAACGAGGCAATCTTGAAAGCGTTGGGGAACCGGGTTGGCATCGTCATTAACAGTAAAGACTAATGGTATTTCTCGGAATCGAAGGACATCGGCTAACGAATTGACGTTTGGGCTGCTGTCACCGATCTCGAGGATGGCAATGTCACATTCTGACTGCAATGCGAAGCGCATGGCCTGATCCAGTCTCGCCACGGGTCCTATGACGTCATGCCTGAGGTCGTGAAGCAAGTCTTGGATGAGCATTGACATCCCGGCTTCACTCTCAACGACAAGAACTTTGAGCGGCCTGCGCGCGTTCACCAATTGGCCCCTTCAAAAAGCAAGGGTAGACTCTATAGTCGAGCCTATTGCAAGTGTCAAAGAAATCGATGCTGTACGAATCTTAGTGTCAAGAGGTGTATCGTACCGGCACCGGGTCCGATTTGGTTGTCTTCAATGAAGGGGATGTTCACGACTGGGTTTTCGACTTTGACCATCGCTTTGACCGCGTGCAGCTTGACGTCGACATCGGCACCAACGCCATTGACGACTTTGYCGAGTTGGAAGCCCTGGTTGCCAGCGGCGACATCGGTGTGAGCACCCAAAGCTGCAGTCTAACTCTCACCTTCGACAAAGGGGACGCGCTGACGTTGAAAGGTATGCGGGAACTTTCGGCCGGCGATTGGCTGTTCATCTAGGAACACGGAGTGTTCTCTTGGGGATTCCGACCCGACGGATGGGATCTGCTACCCAAGCTAAAAGGCACGCGGTGGCAACCTATGAGCGGTGAGTGGCGCGGTACGGTGCAGCTGAGGAAACGCTCGATGCGCAGCTCGTCATGGCAGCCGCGCGGCTGACGAAGCGCCTGTAGTGGGGAAATATGTGGGCTGACCTCAGCAAGAGAGGCCAGCCCACAGTTATTGGGCCGAACAGAAGTAGTCCAGGCGCCGACAGTCACCTAAGATGGCCTCCTGATTGGCGCCCCGCGGACATTGCAACTTCTATGCCAACGTCTTTTGGACTTGCCTCTCCAGCTTATCAATCTCTCGCAGGTAGGGATCACGTCGCTCGTGATGGCGCTTCGCGAGTGTGGCAATGGCCCTCCGCTTGAGCGATTCTTCGATGGCGCTCTTCAAGATTGTCTCCCGGTCCTTCTGGTACTCAAAATCGATGTCGGCCAAGACCCGCAGCAACGACTGCATCAGAGGCAGAATATCTGGCGAGTAGGTGCCAGTAGGCTGGTTAGACATTCCGGAAGTCAGACATTTGCGCATGGCGGACGACATCGTGTTCCTCCGGGTTCATGTTGTTTATGTGTATTATCGCTGACGCGCGATGGTATGCTGCGAGGCTCTGGTGCGGATCTGCCGCCAGAACAGGCTTAGCTCCTGAGAGATTGGGCTTAATGGAGCACCTCTAGGCGCTCAGTCACAAAGAGGGATGGCCGTTTCCAAAGGAGAAAATGGTCACGTTCCGCAAGACCTAACTGCGGATCGTTTTCGAGGCGTGCAATCTGCGCCTCGACCGCTGCGAGTTGACGCTCAACTCGGCTGATTTGCCGGCGCTTGCGCGGCAGCAGTTTCTGCTTCTTGCCGTTCATTGACGCACCCCATGCACAGCGATGCCATCGCTCTTTTAGACTGTTGCTTGGCAATATGCTGGCGGTAACAGCGCCCCCGAAACCTTGCTTCGTTTTCATGGCATTATGCTGATTCGGGAGTAATCCGTCTGTCGGGAAGCCCACCGAACGGCGAGGATTTCTTAACTCACGTTAAACATTACTGCGGTGCATCGGATGGGTGAAACGGTGAAGGCGCGACTTCTCGGTAAAGGAAACCCGATGAACGGGATGCGCTAAACCTGACAGACCCTGCCTTGTGGTACGGGAATTCCGCGCTAGCTCTTTCTGAGGAGGGCTGATGATGACCGACGAAGAAATCGAGGCCGTGGCGGCGGAGCTGGCCAAAGCGGGTGGGCTCTCCTGGCACTCAGGGCAGGAGCGTGGTCCTCTGAAGCTTGTGATGGATCGCTACCGGGACCGGGCCCGCCTGGCCATTGCTACGCTTGAGCGCCTCCGGGCCACCAAGCAGGGCAACTCTCCCGATCCAGCCGAGGCCGCGCAGTCTGGACTAAGCGCTACAGCCAACCTGGAGCCCGTCGCAGACGAAGCCATCTCAGTGGGGAGCTTGGTCTTGTACCGTCCGCCAGGCGACAAGAGAACCTATCCCTGTCGGGTTGAGAAGCTTGAGGGAACCCGCGCGTACCTGGTCCCTGACCTTCCGACATGTACTGGGTGGGTGGATCTTGAAACCCTCTCATCTCCGGCCATTCAGTAGGTTATCCCAACCATGACCGATTTTCCCACCGGCAAGCGGGCGCCTGCTGAAGGCCGCACTGAAATTGACCTTTCCACCGGCTCTTTGACGGGATCCGCTCAGGGCCACTCGGTCTCAGCGCGCTACTACTTTAACCTCACCAACGGCGAGACCATGATCCGCGACGATGAGGGCATCGCGGCATCCAGTATCCAGGCAGCGGTACTCTCTGCCATGGAAGCCGTCGAGGAGCTTCGCGCCCAGGATCCCTTACACTCGGATGAGTGGCAGGGATGGTGGCTGGAGATTGTCGATGTCTCAGGGCGAGCAGTGCAAACACTTCCGCTCGACGTTCTCTCTGCTCACTAGTGGCACCGAAGATTGCTTGGAACGCATCTAATGAGTGAGTGGTGACCGCTGAAAACGGCACCCAGAGACGGATCTAAGTTCGATGCGTGGACGGCAACCCGCCCCCTGGCGGCATAGGTGGGAGGCATGGAAAGCCCGCAAGCCTCATTGGTGCGGCCAGTACCCCGAAACTGTCATACTTTCTTAAATGCTCGTTAACCTTTCGGGCGCAGCCTTTTCCTGTGCCGAGTTGGCACGGTCATTGTCCTCCCTGGAACCGGCCGTGAAAGGCGGCCCACCTTGAGCGCCCAGTATATGGCGCTCTTTCTTCGAGGCCCTTTCTGTCACTGATGGCGGAGTGCTTGGGCCGGATTAGACGAGACCGTCAG
>NZ_JBFUMH010000214.1:0-7131 GCF_054049475.1 Microvirga sp. P5_D2
GGCCCAGTTCGCCTCACGCCGGCTCGAGGAGCCGTTCCCGTACCTGATCCTGGATGCCCGTTACGAGAAGGTGCGTGAGGGCGGCATCGTCAGCTCGCAAGCCGTGCTGATTGCGGTGGGTATCGACTGGGACGGCCGGCGCCAGATCCTGGGTGTGGAGATGGCCAACCGGGAAAGCCAGTCCTCGTGGCGGACGTTTCTGCTCGGCCTGCGGGAGCGCGGGCTCTCAGGGGTCGAGCTGGTGGTGGCCGATGATCATGCCGGCCTGCGGGCCGCGATCCGCGAGGTGCTGTGCGAGGCAGCCTATCAGCGCTGCTATGTGCACTTCCTGCGGAATGCCCTCGATCACCTGCCGCGCAAAGCGGATGATGACTGCCTGCAGGAGCTGCGCTGGCTCTACGACCGTCGCTCCGTCGAAGAGGCGCGGCGGGATCTGGCGGCCTGGATTGCCAAGTGGGAGGGGCGCTACCCGCGCCTGGTGGCCTGGGCCGAGGAGACGATCGAGGAGACGCTGACCTTCTACCGGCTGCCGCGCCAGCACCACAAGCACCTCAAAAGCACCAACATGCTCGAGCGCCTCAACGAGGAGATCAGGAGGCGCACCTACGTGGTGCGGATCTTCCCCAATGCCGCCTCATGCTGCCGGCTGGTGCGGGTGGTCTGCCTGCTGCGAAGTGATCCTCCCTGAAGTATGGCTTATGAGCCGAAGGAGGATTGAAGATGGGCAAGAAGAGGCACACGGCGGAAGAGATCGTTTCCAAGTTGCGGCAGGTGGATGTGCTGACGGCGCAGGGCCGGACCGTGGCAGAGGCCCTGCGGCAGACCGGCGTGACGGAGGTCAGCTTCGGGACGAACTGCTGAAAGGAGAGATCTTCTACACCYTGSARGAGGCMAAGGTGATCATCGAGAGCTGGCGCCGACACTACAACACCATGCGCCCGCACTCATCCCTGGGCTACCGGCCACCCGCATCAGAGGTTCTGGTCCATGTATCAACGCTGGTGCCACGACCAACCCTGAATTAACATCACACCCGGATCACCCACATGGGCAGGCCACGTTCAGCAGCGCTTACCGACCATTCGGGTGGTATCGCTCTGAAGCACTTGGCCTAGCGGCCTCGGATCAACGTCAGTCTCTGTCAGCAATTGAGCGCTTCCCCGGAGGCATAGTGCTTATCCGCTAAGTATCGTCCTGCGGCGTTCCGCTGCCGGTGACCATGCGAGCCTGCCGCTCATTGACGAGCGACCGCTAGCCGCCTGGTGCATCGCGTTTATCGCGATCGTCCGAAAAGCACTGAGAGGAAGCCGCTCCGCCGATTGGTCTCGTTGCGCTAGCTTCTCCGATTAAGCTGTTCAGAAGTGTTCTGCTGATTGTCTGTAGAGGCCTCAAGGGAACTCTCTTGGACATTCTGACCATTGGCCTCGGATAAAGAATCCTGGTCCCCGTGCGTTGTCAGGCGCAGGACTTCAATTTGATCAGGAAAGTCATTCCAGCGCTCAAAGAGTACAAACTCCTGATGTCTACGTCCTATTGGATCCCTCCTTCCAACCCGCACCGCTGTCCCCTCTACGAAGCCTTTCAGGGGAAGAGGAGGATGAAAATGAATGCGGACGTCATCGCCCACAGCGATGGTTATAGAAGGGACCTTAGACATTCGCAGAGATTTTACCTCGATTTGACATTCGCTCGCAGGCCCACATAGCCGCTTGGGTGCGGTTCCTTACGCCGATCTTACGGAGGATCGCGTTGACATGAACTTTAATTGTTGCTTCGGCAATATTAAAACTGCGGGCAATGGCCTTGTTTGATGCTCCATCTGTAAGGCAGTGCAGAATTTGCGTTTCCCGTGCGGAAAGTTTGCAAGCTTCCAAGCCAACTAGGCTCGACTTCGCCCTTTGATCTTTATTAAACCCGTTGTTGCCAGAGATCGCGACATCCACGGCCGATCGGACAACTTCTGCAGGCGCAACCGACTCGCCGGCCTTCACCAATCCAAGATATCCGATTAGCACTTCTGGAGTACATGCAGTTAAACAAAATCCATTTACGCCGGCTTCCCGTCCCAATGCGGTGAAGTGTAAGTCAAAGTGATCTGCCAATGCCACGATCTGAGCGTCTGGAAACAGCTTTCTCACGTGACTGACAGCTTCAAGGGAACAGCAGGAATTCTGATCTGCTTCAATGATGATCAAACCAGGCTGGGCTGCCAGGTAGAGCCATTTGGCGCCGTCGATAGAAATCATTTCAGTTAGAACAAACAGTGTTTCTTGGAGAATGGTTTGGACTCGTGATCTCAAAGCGACATTGTCCGAGATCAAAGACGTCAGGATGGGAGGGGCAGACTATGCGGCGGGATGACTTCCGAGAAACGGTCATTAAAAAGCGTCAGCGATTGTACCGTCGACTGGGCCCCCTGTTTACATTCATCGGTTAAGGAAGGTTAAAAGCGAGCAGAAGGTTTGTCTGTCTGGTTTTCGACAGAACAACTTGGCCGACAGTCTGATAATGGGACAAAGTATTCCGGTAGCAAATACTTAAAATTATGAGAGGGGAAAGGTGGCCGTGGAGGAACCGGGCCTCAGGTCTGTTGAGCTATCAACCACGCGTGCAGGATCAGATGGGTGGCGTTGGCACGGGGAGGCATGAGCTAATCTTCCGACTAAGTGGACACCGGGGTAGCTCGCTTTCCGCTCGGTCTGCTCTTGCGTGACATACCAGAGTGCCGAGTGCGCACTAGGCACATGAGCCGTACCGGAAAGGTAAGGGCATGCTGCTCAATGAAACGAAACCTCATTTCGGCACCTCCGCGAAGATGCCGATAATGGGCGCAAGTGATGAGCGCAACAGCTTTGGCCAGGGTTAGCTCCTGGCGCAGGATCTCATTCTCGCGCCGCAGCCGCTTCAACTTGGCCGCCATGTTCTCCTGACGGTCCGCGCGGATTGTCGATCTCACGCTCGCGACGGCGATCGAGCCAGTGGCGCAGGGTGGACAGGCCGAACCTGAGATTTGGAACCACCGAACGGTGGCTTCGGCCGCTCGTCAAAGCGAGCAGAGCATACTGTGCGAGAAGCGGCGGAGAGAATTCGTCACAGTCCATCAAGATGGCGTTTTTCGTCACCCGCGCACAGATCTCATAAAGTCAGTCCCAACATGGAAATTCTGACAGTCCACAAGGATCGCCATGAACTCAAGCTTTCAGAATGCGACCCCCACTAAGGCCGGCTCGCGCGCAAGCATTGCGGGTATCGACGACGAGCCGGGCGTGCTCGGCCACGAGATGGTAGTCGACATTGTCATGGTCGGTCGCGATGAGAACGGCATCGTATCCGGCTAGAACTGCAGCATCCAACGCAGTGGACTTGCGGCCAGCAAGCTTTGGATGCTCTCGGGTGGGCGGCAGCTCGGGAATGTGCGGATCGTGGTAATCGACGCTCGCACCCCGCGCCTCGATGAGCTCGATAAGCTTCAAGGAAGGGCTCTCGCGCATGTCGTCCACGTTCTTCTTGTAGGCGGCGCCCAGCATGAGGATACGCGAGCCGCTGAAGGCCCGGCCGCTCCTGTCCACCGCCTCGGCGAGGCGCTCGACCACGTAGTACGGCATATGCGTGTTCACCTGCCCCGCCAGCTCGATGAAGCGGGTGGTGATGTCGAATTCACGCGCCTTCCAGGTGAGATAGAACGGATCGATGGGGATGCAGTGCCCCCCTAAGCCCGGTCCCGGATAGAACGGCATGAAGCCGAAGGGCTTGGTCTTGGCGGCGTCGATGACCTCCCACACGTCGATGCCCATGGCGGCGTAGACCACCTTCAGCTCGTTCACGAGGGCKATGTTCACTGCRCGGAAGATGTTTTCCGTCAGYTTCACGGCCTCCGCCGTGGCGGCGGATGAGACAGGCACTGTCTTCACCACGAGCTGGCTGTAGAGRGCATCCGCRAGCGCCAGGGCGTCCGGCCCATCGCCGCCGACCACCTTCGGGATGGTAGAGGTGCCGAAATCCGGATTGCCGGGGTCTTCGCGCTCCGGCGAGAAGGCGAGGAAGAAGTCCCGCCCGCTCTTCAGGCCCGTGGCCTCGAAGATGGGTTTGAGCACCTCGTCCGTCGTGCCGGGATAGGTGGTGGATTCGAGRRCGATCAGYTGGCCTTTGCGCAAGTGCGCGGCGATGGTGCGGGCGGTATTCTCCACATAGGAGAGATCCGGCTCGCGGTGCTTTGTTAGGGGCGTCGGCACGCAGATGAGGATGGCGTCGGGCTCGCCGAGGCGGGCGAAATCGGTCGTGGCCTCGAACTTACCCTCATCGACCGCAGCGGCCACGAGATGGTCCGGTATATGCCTGATAAGGCTCTTGCCCTTGTTAAGATGCTCGATCCGCGGCGCATTGATATCGAATCCCAGCACATTGAAACCTGCCTTCACGGCCGTCAACGCCAGGGGGATCCCCACGTAGCCCAGGCCCACAACTCCAATTTTGGCATGACGTGCCTTGATCCTCGGAATCTGGCACTCCAAGTTCAAGTGCAGGTCCTCCGTTCTGATTCTGCCGTCCATATCGGTCCATTCCTGTTTGTGAGATGATTGGGGCTCTCTGATCGATTTGGAGATCCAACGTTCTAGCTGATCTAGCTCCTGATAAAATCGGCTTTACCAAAGCTGAAGCCATACATGGTCGCAGCTTAGATTTACGTGGCCAAAGCAAGCCCAAAAGACAATTGTGACTTGAATAGCGCATGCATGCGAGCTCCTGTATTGTTCATACGGGGTAGTGTTCCGCGTGCCGGTTCATCGCTGTAGATCGTCCATATAGATATGAGGGATCAACGACTGTAGAAGCTCGCCCGCGTCTTGAGGTCTGAAAGTTCAAAATGCAGTATGGACAATATTTTGATCATCGCGCGGTTCAACGATTAATCATCGTTTCACGTGGTTGCGGAACGCGACCAGCTAGCAAACGGTTTTAGGTGCCGTTGCAAGTGCCAAGCCATGTCGCCGCACAGGATCTAAAGTATCGCGTTTAGCACCCGGCGCTGATCGTCTTTGAGAGGCTGCGCACAGAAGGTCGCACGGATGAGCAGTGGCGGTAGGACCACACGCTACAGTCGGTGCACTTCGACCATCATGACGCTTGAAAAGCGTACTATTTGGTATTCAGGCCGTCTTTGAATGCTTGCAACTTGACGCTACTCGAACATATGCGCACTTCTCACTTGAACAAGATACACCACGATCTGGGGCAACGACGCGATGATCTGCTTTGGGAGCAACCCTTTTTCAGCATATTGAACTCATCGGCTCCGAGGCAATCCGCTCATTCAGGTCAGAATAGGTTCTCTATTGTCGGCCACCACGGGCTCTCTCAGCACTGTTCCGTCATTGCACAGGTAAGTTAGACCTCAAAGCCCAATAGAACCTCAGTCTATCAAGGGCGCCGATCCGATCTGTGTGACGAGTGCCACAAGTTGGCTCTGGCGTGATATGCCGAGGCGCTCGTAGACGCCTTTAAGCACTGTGCGGACCGTACCATCTGTCAGCTTCAACTGCTCTGCGGCTGCTTTTGACGATTGGCCACTTCCAACTGCCATCGCAACGCGAGCCTGTCCTCTCGTGAGACCAAGTTGAATGAGGCGGTGCTGAATCTCCTCCGGCGCCAAGCTGGAAAGGCTCTTCACAAGGACGAGTACCCCAGGTCTTAAAGCAAGATACTCAAAAGTGGTTTGCTCATTCCCAGTCACTGGGATGACCTGGACAAGAATCTGCTCTCCCTTCGCACTTCGGACTAGCACCTGCTGGGCGCGCATCAATAGGGCCTGACCAGAAAGGGCTAAGACCACCAAGTCATCCAGAGCTTTCTGGTCCCGCGCGGTCGCCACGCTGAGGCGTCCACGGAAGATGCTGAACTCCGCTCCCATCATAGATTGGGCCGTTTCATTCATGGAGACCACAACACCTTGGTCGTCCAAGAGGACGGCCCCGCATGCGACGCGGTCAAGGGAATTTCCGAGGAGGCATGATGCGCGTCTGGCTTCGGCGATCTCAGCTGCCGCTGTGATGGCTTGCGCAGCATGTGGGGCAAGCCGAGCAAAATTATCCTCGTGCTCTTTTTCAAATGGGCCTCTGCGAAGGCTCCGGTGAACGCCGACAATGACGGTCTGCATGGATGGGAGCCTAGCGACGTATCCTATGCGTGCGCCAAGCCCCTGCGGCCTGAGAAATTCTTGGAAAAAGGGGTGTGTTTGCGAGATCTGATCATCTACGAGGTCGGAGTCGGTGATCAGTCCAGCGGTAATACCAAGCGTCGTTCGTCGTTCTTCGCGGATATCATGCCGCCACCACTCTTGGACATAAGATTGATTGGCCTCATCCATACTGGAGGAGGCGACAGTCATCACCTTATTTGGCGCGAATGTTACGATCGTGGCACCGAGGCCCCCTGATATGTCAGAAACATACTTCAAACTCTCCGGCCAGCGCTCCGGGTCAAGAACAGAAGCGTAGATTGCGTCAACGACTGTGATTAGGTCGGTCTTCGTCATTCTTTAATTACTTACTCTAAGCGTCGTCGCGACCCCAATCTTCCGCCGCGATACCGGCTGCGGAAGCAATGCTAAATATGACTAGCGCATATGTGCTACACTCCATATACTTCTTAGGAGGTAGACTTGGTTGTATGTTGCTGAGAGCGACTTCCCAGCGCGCCACATCAAAGAGCTCGTCAAGCAAGGAAGGTGTGTCGCTCTTTGGCACGACTGTCTTTCGCAAACACAGACAGCATGATGCGGCGAGCAAGGCACTGACCAAAGGAACTCGCGAGACATAAGCCATAGTAGGACGACTTTGCCATAGGGAGATTGCGGTTGGCATGATGCTGAGCTGCGAGTTCGCGCTGGTCTCATTTAGTTCAACGTTCTACGCCGACATAATCAGCACGGGAGACCAAGTCTTGCCCCGGCCAGATTCTATGCATTGAGATTGAAATCGCCATGCTTGTGCGATCCTATTCGATTGGTATTGATCAAATAATTTAGAAAAATGAAATGCAATAATGCCCATTACGTACAACAAACGCGTAGTATAATTTAGTCTATCTAAAAATCGTTCCTTACCTAAGGAATGCAATCCTTGCATTCCTCCA
>NZ_JBFUMH010000215.1:0-7013 GCF_054049475.1 Microvirga sp. P5_D2
CGCTTGTCCAGTTCGGGTGCATAGGCCTGGATCCAGCGGAACAGGGTGGTGTGATCCACCTGCACACCACGATCCGAGAGCATGCGCTCGAGGTCGCGATAGCTGATTGGGAACTGAAGATACCAGCGGACCGCCCACAGGATGACCTCCGCCGTGAACTGCCGACCCTTGAACGGGTTCATCTTGCCTGTCTTCACCACGAGCCCCTCTCAACGCACTCAGCGTCATAGCCCGAGCCAGGGTGCCTTCAAAGCTGCAACAGAACCTGATCTGGGCGAAGCGGAAGACCGCGTCATCAAACCGGTTGTTGAAGCCATGGATAAAGACGAGAACGCGGCGCTTCGGGATCTTGGTGACGGCACGATTGAACCAGGCCATCGCCTGCTTCTGTTTGATGACATCCGCCTTGAGCGTCACGAATTCGGTCGCAGGACTGCCCGGAATGCGACTTGGCCACTGCACTTCCCCGACTCTACGAGCGCTTTCCGGCGGGATCGAAACCGTGATGTTGGCGAAGGACAGGCCTAGAGGGTGTTTGGAAATTAAACTGCTGCATGGGCTAATCTTTTGGTCATAAGGCGGCACATGGCGAGATAGATCCATGTCTCGGTAGTGGCCGAGAGGCGTTCCCAATCCTTCGCAAGGCGCCTGTTGCGAATGAGCCATGCGAACGTCCGCTCCACAATCCAGCGCTGCGGCAGAAGCGTAAACCCAGCTGGCATTTCGGGCGCAGGTTGATCGGCTGGCACCCGCACCCAGCGCCGCGGGCGCTTCACGATCAGCAGCATCCATCCGAGTTCGGCAGATAGCCAAGCAGACAGCCCTTGGTAGCCCATGTCGGCAAACAGGCATTCCACCTCGGGATAGCGACCTCTCAAATCGGCTAACACAGCTTCCGCCGTGCGACGGTCATGCACATCGGCKGGATGCACCAGCACGTGCAGGATCAGGCCTTGGGTGTCGACCACTAAATGGCGCTTGCGACCGGAGATCCGCTTGCCACCGTCGTAACCCCGCACCCCACCGGCTTCACTCGTGCGAGCGGTTTGGCTGTCGATGATCGCCGCATGAGGCTGCGGATCGCGCCCAGCCAGCATGCGAGCTCGTGACCGCAGAGCATCATTGATGGACCGCCAGGTGCCGCGCTGACGCCATCGTCGAAAGTGATCGTACACGCTTTGCCAGGGCGGAAACTCGTGCGGCAGCAGGCGCCARGGTTCTCCGCCGCGCAGGATATAGAGGATCGCATTGAGCACCARGCGCAGATCATGCTTGCGAGGCCGCCCGCGGCGGGTTGTGGAGGCAAGGAGAGGGGCCAGGATCGCCCACTCCCCATCGCTCAGATCGGTATCGTARGTTGACGCTGTCATGCCCCTTCAGTTGGGGCCAACCCGATTTTCCAAACACCCTCTAGCTTCAGCGTCGAGCCATGTCAGGCGTGCGATGCACCAACATGATCCGCCATGTTGGCGCCGCGGGCGCCGGAGAACATCTCGGAGGGCTCGGTAGGACTGCGCGTGGTCGCAACCAGCATGTCGACCTGGCTCGTCCCCGGAGCGGCGGCAGGAACCGGGACAAGAACGCCCCTGAGGGTCGAGCAACCGCTGAGAGCGAGTGCGAAAGCAAGGCATCCGCAGAACTTGAGGGAGGCTGAGGTCATGCACGGGTCCAACGCCGGTGATGGCGATCATTTCGATAGCACATGCAGCAGCTTTCAGGGCCGTCTCCTTGCGGAGACCATTGGGCGCACCGCGGACTGTTCCACTCGCCTGACCCTGCAAACAAAAGGCCCCGAAACGGGGCCTTTTCCATTCATCCTCCGAAGCGTCTCAATCGAATAGTTCTTCGAGAAAGGACTTCTTCCGCTTGGGATGGCCGTGCTGATGGTCGTGCCCGTACGGCTGAGCGTAGCCCCGATCGTGGCTCTGATCATACTGCGGCTTTGAAAAGGAAGGCTGTTGTACTGGAGCGGCGGCTGGTGCGTCTTGGGCGCTTCGCTCGAGGATCTTGTCGAGCTCCCCGCGGTCGAGCCAAACACCACGGCATTGGGGGCAATAGTCAATCTCGACGCCCTGTCGTTCACTCATCACGAGCGAGACACGACAGACGGGACACGGCATACCGGCAGCACTGGTCATAGGCGGGCCTCCTGAGGCTGGGAACAGGATAATGAACACAGAGTGCCAATCAGTCTTACTCTGATCACCACCAAGGGTTCTCGCTGCGGTCCGACATCACAGCCACGCGATGGTGCCTGTCAGAGGGGCCCGGCCCGCAAGGAACACATGGGCGCGCGGAGAGCAGCCTTCAAGCCTGACGACAGAGGGACTGCTTCATGAGGAGCCTGATGGAGGCCCAATATCGTCGCCGGGCGTCTTCTGCTGTTTCACTGGCGACAAGATGCGGAATGTGAAGATGGTGAACAGGGTGACTACGATGGCAACATCATAGCTGCCCAAGCCMACCGCAGCTCCGACTGCGCCGGTCGCCCATAAGCCTGCGGCTGTGGCAGTTCCCTGCACGGCACCAGCTTGTTTGATAATCGCGCCACCGCCAATGAAGCCGATGCCCGTAATCAGGCCTTCGATGATCCGGGCCTGCGCCTCGGGCGAATTCCCTGTGATGCCCTCCGTTGCCTGAACAAACCCGCAGCTTGCAACAGCGACAAGAGGAAAGGTTCGCAAGCCGGCACTTCGTTCATTGTGCTCACGATCCCATCCGATCGGCAAGGCAAGCACATAGGCAAAGGCTAACGCGGCGGCGTGAGGCAATACCCGAAACGACTCCAGCAGGTGTTCAATCTGTTCCATTCAACCTCTTCCCACGGGATCAAACCGAATCCGGGGGAAGACTGAGGAGCCAAAGCCATAGTTCCATGAACGGCGACCTGTGAGGACGAGATTATCAACCCCAGCCTGCCACTTCTGCAGAAGTCACACCTTTCCTGGGCCATCCGATCCTGAACCGCTCCTCGCCGAGGCAGCATTCGCGCTGACGCCTCTACTGGTGTCGCTACTGCTCGCTTCACCCTTCAGCTCACGCTCGGCCTGGTGCCAAAACTCTGCCTCATGGCCCTCGCTACTGCCATGTTGCACCCAGAGCTCGTAGGCGCGCTGTCTTATTCGATCCTGTGTCTCATCGGCATGCTGTTCCATATCACTGTCCTTCCTACGTTTTCTTCCAGAAGGATACGATCCACACGATGGCTTATTGAGGGCAGGTAGGTAGCGCAATAAATATACTGAAAGTATTTTTAGATATCATCCTACCTGGAAACATGTATGATACATAGACAAAGCTTCCTCAATAATATGAATTTTCCGAGACATTGCTTAGGTTAGTGCAGCATCTGTCTTGGATTTACCATATAAGTTGTACCAGGATCGAGATGCCGCGCACTGCTCCAGACACGTGTGGCTGGCGGCAGAAGGCGGCTTTTGTCTGGCAGACTGCCTTTCCCATAGATCGGACCAATGATGAAATCGGCACGAATTCTCCTTACGGTTACACTCCTCAGCATGCTCGGTGTCACGCACGCGATGGCCGACTGTCAGATCGCAGACGCCAAACTCGAAGAAGCCATCCTGCAAAAGCCCGAACTTCGCGGGAAGGCTAACCGCCAGACCGTTCGCGACCTGCGCAACTTGCGCGACGCCGCGATCACGCTCTGGTCTTATGGGCGTCATGACGATTGCGAGCGCCTCCTGGGCAACATCCGCGAACTGCTCTCCGGACCTCCAATAAACTCCTTAGGCGGCAACGACGAGGAGGATGCCGAGACGCAGATGAGCGCGCGAGAGCCAAAGGTCCAACGGGGCGCAGCTCAAGGTCGACGTGCTGACAAGGACGCCAAGCCGCTGATCAACATTGAGGAGCTTGCTCCGGGCCTGCGGGCAGACCAGATCATCGGCGCGGAGGTGCGCAGTGCCGATGATAAGATCGTGGGAGAAGTCCGGAACGTCGTGTTCGGCACCAAAGACCGCCGCGACTATGCAATCGTGGCGTCAGGAGGGTTCTTCACCCCTGGCAAGGACAGCATCGTCGTTCCGATCCGGTCCCTCAAAGTCTCACAGGAGCGCGACAGCTTCTTTCTTCCCATGCCGGAGGCGGAGGTCAAGACCGTCCCCCATATGCCCGATCAGGATTACAAGTGGCTGTCGGATGAAACATGGCGCACCCGAAACGACGCGCTCTTTGCAGGTCGCCCGTAACCGAGTACAGGCTTGCGCCCCCGCTTCAGTGCCACGAACGAGTGCTCGTTCGTGGCACTCCTAACCCTGGCGGAGCAGCGCCCGGATCAGCTCAAGCAGTCGTTCAGGACGAACCGGCTTTTCGACGAAATAGGCGCCCTCCGGCAAGTCCCCGGGTGCAGGGGCCACGCGTCCGGATGCGATCACGACACCGATATCCTGTCGATCATCCCGCACCCTGCGAGCCAATTCGAAGCCATTGATGCTGCCACGTGGCATTTCTACGTCCGTGACGACCACCTGGACGTCGGGAGCGGCCGCGAGAATATGGAGCGCCTCGTCCGCGTGAGCCGCCTCCATGACCTTGAAACCAGCATCGTCCAGCACGTCCACCAGCATCATGCGGACAAGAGCTTCGTCCTCGACAACGAGAATGAGCGCGCGAATGTCAGGTTTCCTCTCAGGCATGTCGATTTGAATGGGGATCAATCCTCTTCGTTCCTAAGGCCACGATGATATTCGGCGGGTGCGACGCATGGCTTCAATCCGCGTCACCACCTGTTGCGCCATCTCGATTGTGTTCTGGCGCTACTGGGACGCCTCCGGAAACGAGATCGTCACCGTCAACCCGGCATCGCTGCGCACGTCGATCTCACCCTGGATCTGCTGAACGAGAGACCGAACCAGGCCATAGCCGAGCGACCCTTCCCGCAGGCTCGACATTCCGATCCCATCATCCCGGACGACCAGTTCAATCCATCCCGGTTGGCTGCGGCGCGCCTGGACGAGAATCGTCCCTGACCGTGGTGCTGGGAAAGCATACTTGACGGCGTTGGTGATCAGTTCCGTCAGCACAATGCCAAGCGGAACCGCTGTATCGGCGTCCACTAGGATCCCCTCCTCCATCCTCGCCTCAAGGCGGATGCGATCATCGTTTTCCGTGATCGGCCTCAAGGCCTGGCACAGGTCTGCCACGTAGACAGATACGTCGACGCGTTGGGCCTTCTCCGACTTGCTCAAGAGGTCGTGCACCCGCGCCATGGCGTTGAGACGATCCTGGGCCTCCTCGAACAGAGCCCGAACGGCCGGGTCCGGCTGCCGGCGGCCCTGGATCGCCAGGAGGGAGGCCGCGATAGCAAGGCTGTTCTTGGCGCGGTGGTTGACCTCGACCAGCAGCATCTCCCTCTCGCTGACCAGAGCCGACAGCCTGCTGTTGACGGCTTCCAACTCCCGGGTTCTGGTCGCCACTCGGGCCTCCAGTTCCGCAGTCAGCGCGCGAAGGTCCTCTTCGGCGTCGTAGCGTCGGGTGATGTCGAGGTAGGAGAGAAAATGATTGGTGACGGTGCCCTGGCCGTCATCAATGGGGCTAGCAAACAGCATCGCCCGAAACGGGGTGCCGTCCTTCCGGTACTGAAGGATCTCCAGGGTTTCGTCCCGTCTCTCCAGGATCGCGGCCTCATAGCGCCGGATGGCCTCAGGATCGGTGTTTTCGCCATTCATGAAGTGCGGATCTTGCCCGAGCAACTCGTCCATGCTGTACCCCGACAGCTTGACGAACGATTGGTTGGCAAAAACGATGGGATTGCCCGGCAGGGTCGCGTCAGTCACGAGCATTGGCATGCGGGTCCGGCGAACGGCTTCGACGAACAGGCCACCTTGCTGCCGAACCGCCTCAATGTGGCGTTCGGCGACGGTTCGCTCGGGGGTGTCCGCCTTGTTCTCCTGAAACTCGTTCATGGCCAATCCGGTGTGATGGGGATGCGGTGGCAGGCTGTCAGGTGTTTGACAGATGCTTAGGAGGAGCTCACTTGCGCGCCTTTCGGGCGGCATAGCGGGCATCACGGGCCGCCTTTTGCTCGGCCTCCAGAGCGACCTGACGCTCGGCACTCTGGGCTCTCTCGACCACCTCGTTTGCTTCCTGAGCCAGGCGCTGCTCATGCTCGGCCGCCTGGCGCGCCTCCCGCTCTGCGGCYTCGCGGGCCTGATCAGCGACCTTGGCGGCCTCGCGTTCGGCCATCCGCGCCTCACGGGCGGTGCTGACAGCCTGTCGGGCGGCTCTGCGCTCGGCCACAGCCGGATCGTCGGGACCGGGCTTTGCTCGGACGCGCTCGAGCATGGCCTTGCGGGCGCTCTGGGCCGTGCTCAGCCGATCGCTGAATCCCTTATCTTGGAAACCGCTCATGCTCTGATCTCGCTCTCGCGGACAGCACGCTCCGTGGCACCTGATCGGATTCGGTACGAGACTTCACCGGTCTCATCGGCCGGCATGAGGCGCGTTACCTCGTAGATGCCGCTGCCACTGGCGCGGCTGTCAGAGATCGGCGCACGGACGAGGCGCACCATCTGTCGGATCTTGTATTTGTGAAGCATGTCGGTTCTCCAGTGTGGGACTGCGCCGTGGCGGCGCCACGAATGCAAACAAAAGGCCGCTCCCCACGGGGAGCGGCCTCGATGGCTCAGTGCAGGTAAGCCTGCACCGAAGAGACAGGCTTTATGCCGTCTCGATGTTGTTGACGGCAATCTTGCCCGAGCGGCGGTCTTCAGCCGTGTCAAAGGCAACCTTTTGGCCTTCGACGAGGTTGCGCATGCCGGCACGTTCAAGAGCGGTGGCATGGACAAACACGTCCTTGCTGCCATCGTTCGGCTGGATGAAGCCGAAGCCCTTCATGTCGTTGTAGAATTTAACAGTGCCCATAACCATTGGGGTAACCTTTCGCGATTGCTGCAGATGCACGTGAGCGAAGGCGTGCAAAAGCACGGCCTCAACCCGGTTCGTCGATGTAATGGTAAGAAAGTCCGAACGTGCGCCTGGCAGTGCCAAAA
>NZ_JBFUMH010000216.1:0-6951 GCF_054049475.1 Microvirga sp. P5_D2
CTACATAGGCCCGTTGGGCCGCGATGCCCTTCTCCGCGAGATCTCGGCCCTTTTTCGTAAGGTAGAGGGCATTGGAGCGCCGATCGCCGGGGATTGCGCGCCGCTCCACGAGGTCGGCCTCCACCATGCGGTCGAGCAGGCCGGAGACATTGCCCTTCGTCACATAGAGCCGCTCCGCCAGTTCCTGCTGGCTCATGCCCTCGCGCTCGGTGAGGGTGGAGAGCAGGTCGAATTGCGGGATCGAGAGGCCCAGCACTTTCAGCTCGCTGGCGACGGTGTTGACAGCGCGGCGGTGCAGGCGGATGACGCGGAACCAGATGCGAAGCGGGTCCGCTTCCTGGTCGGCTGAGGCAGGGGATAGAGACGACAAAGGCAGGCTCCTGATACAGACTGACAGTTTAGATCGAAACAATCTGTCCCGTCATCCCTCGAAGTTTGTGTGTCTACGGTCCACACCCAGGACAAAGGTCATAGAAATAGTGAATAATGCTCAAGATTCAGAAGGCAGATGTTTTAAAGTAACAAGACTATGCTAAGGCGTGGACAGTCTTCCCTGTAGGTTAGGATCATGACCGCTTCCGTCTCCTCCAACTTTCCACTCTCCGCGCCGCAGCCGTCCCGCATGTCCTTCTCGGGCGGACGGGGCGAGTTCCTGAAAATGCTGATCAAGGGAAGCCTGCTTCAAATTCCCACCTTCGGCTTCTATCGCTTCTGGCTGAACACGAAGGTGCGTCGTCACCTCTGGGCCAACACCCAGGTCGAAGGCGAGGCTTTCGAATATACAGGTACCGCGAAGGAGCTGCTCATCGGCTTCCTGGTCGCGCTCGCCGTCCTGGCGCCGCTCTATATTCTCTACTTCATCGCCACCTTCATGCTTGAGGAACTGGCTGCCTTCGCGAGCGTGCCACTCATCCTCATCATGTATGTGCTGGCCCATTTCGGCAGCTATCGCGCCCGCAAGTACCGCGCGACCCGCACGGTCTTCCGCGGCGTGCGCTTCTGGATGAAGGGTTCCGGCTGGGCCTATGCCATCCGCGCGATCCTGTGGGATTTCGCGATGATTCTCACTCTTGGCCTCGCTCTTCCTTGGGCGATGGCATCCCTCGAACGCTACCGGATGCGCCACACTTATTTCGGCACTATTCAGGGCGACTTCTCCGGCTCGGGCTGGATGCTGTTCAAGCGCGGGTGGTGGATTTGGCTGCTGAGCCTTGGTGTTTTCATCGGCAGCTTCGTCATTGGTTTTGCAGTGGCTGACGCCAATCCCGATCATGCGAAAGCGCTTGCCGGCACGGCGCCTTTCTTCGCGATCCTCGTCGTCATGCTGCTCTGGCCGCTGATGCTGGCTGTGTTTACTCGCTGGCACATCGATGGTCTGCGTCTCGGTGACGTTGTCGTGACGAGCAACCTGCGGGCAGGCCCGGTCTACGGCCTGTTCTTCAAGGTGCTCTTCTCATCCATCGGGTTCATGCTCGCCTTTGCCGTGGTTTGCGGCATCTTCGTTGGCGTAACCGCTCTGTTCTTCGAAGGCTCCATGGAGGTTCTGGAGGCTGAATCGCGCATCGCTCAATTCAGCGCCGGCATCTTGGTCGCTGTCGCCTATCTCGCCTTCCTCCTCGGCTTCGGCGTGATCAATCGCTACTTCTTCGGTCGCGGTCTCTGGGCCGCCGTCGTCACCACGACGAGCGTGTCCAACCTGCCTGCGCTCGATGCGGCTGCTGCCGCCGGCCAGCCTTCGGGTGTTCTGGGCGAAGGTCTCGCCGACGCGCTCGACTTCAACGCGGGCATTTAAGGTCAACAACATGGATGCGGTGTTCTATGATGGCGAGAGCGCCCGGCGCAGGACGGTCTCTCTCAAGATCACCGCATCCAGTCTCGATATTCATGAGGGAGGCGAGTGGATCGCCTCCTGGCCCACGGGCTCTGTCCGCCTCAAGGATGCGCCCGAGGGCGTGCTACGGCTCACCTGCGATGGAGGCCCGTCGCTCGCCCGCCTCGACGTGAGCGATCCCGCCGATCAGGCCGCCATTCGCGCGAATTGTCTTCGCCTCGAAGGCCGGGAATCGCAGGAGCRAACGGGCCGCATCCTGTTCTGGTCCGTTGCGGCGGCCGCCTCGATCGTGCTGTGCGTCCTGTTCCTGATTCCGGTTTTCGCCGAGAAGCTGACGCCGCTCATTCCGCCCTCCGTTGAGAAGCGGTTCGGCACGGCGGTGGACAATCAGGTGAAGGCTCTGCTCGGCGACAAGGTCTGCAGCGAGAAACCCGGCGCCGCCGCATTGCAGATTCTGACGGAGCGCCTGAAGAAGGCGAAGGGACACCACCTCGATCTCGACATCGCCGTGCTCGAATCCAAGATCCCCAACGCCATCGCGCTTCCTGGCGGCAAGATCTATGTGTTCCAGGCGCTTCTCGACAAGGCGGAATCCGCCGATGAACTGGCGGGCGTCCTCGCCCACGAGATCGGCCACGTGAGCAATCGCGATGGCTTACGCAAGATGATCCAGTCTGGCGGCACATCGTATCTTCTCGGCCTGCTCTTCGGCGACGTGACGGGCGGCGGCGCCATCGTCTTCGCCAGCAAGTATCTTCTCGACAGCGCCTATTCCCGCGAGGCCGAGACGGCTGCGGACGATTTTGCCGGGCAGACCATGCTGGCTTTGGGAAGGCCCGCGCATCCCATGGCGCTGTTGCTCAAACGCATCGAAGGTGATGAAGATGACGAGGAGGGGAACGAAAGCGGGATCCCGGCTTTTCTGTCTACCCACCCGGTTACTGATCAGCGCCTGAAAGCTCTGGAGAAACTGGTGCCGTCCAAGCCCGGCGAGCCACTTCTTACGCAAGAGGAGTGGCGCGCTCTCAAAGAGATCTGTAAACCCACCTGATGCGTCGCCTCATCATTGAAGAACCGTTCTCCCGTCCGGCAAAGTGGTCGCCCAGGCTGGCGTGGTTCGCGCTTGTGGTGACGGTGATCGCGGTTCTGCTCATCCGCTTTTCTCGCATCGATTATCAATCGGGCTTCATCGTCCTCGGGACGGGCCTCGCCATCGCGCTTCTCGCCGTGTTCCTGTCCCTGGTGGCCTTCATCCGCATCTGGCAGGAGGGCAGACGGGGTCTCGGCAGCGCCATCAAGGGCCTCGTGCTCGCCATTCTCGTGCTCGGCTATCCGGCCTATATGGGCGTGAAGGCCGTGACGCTCCCCGCGATCACCGACATCAGCACCGATACGGACGACCCGCCTCAGTTCTCCCGCTCCCGTGCCGCGCTCGACGCGCGGACAGGCCGCGTGCCGCCCGATGTATCACTGGGCGCGCGCGAGATGCAGCGCGAGGCCTATGTGCAGATCGCGCCTCTAACCCTCGATGTCGGGCCTGAGGAAGCTTTCGGCCTCGTGCAGAAGGCAGCGCAGAACCTCGGATGGCGGGTGATCGAGGCAGTGCCGCCCGGTGGGCGCACCGGCGCGGGTCGTCTCGAAGCCATCGACCGGACGTTTCTGCTCAAAATTCCCGAGGACGTGACGGTGCGCATTCGCCCGCGCGTGGACGGAACGCGCATCGACATCCGCTCCGCCTCCCGGGTCGGCAATCACGACCTCGGCACGAACGCCAAGCGCATCCGCGCTTTCCTGGAGGAAACCTCCAACCTCGCGCTGGCCATGAACTGACGCCGTCAGGCCGGCCGATACTGACTGTCGAGGGCAGGCGCGCCGTCCGTCACGGCTTGTTCACGCTCCACCAGATCCTCCAGATGCGCGAAGACCGACAGGCCTGCTGCGCCGACGAGCGCTGGGTTCAGGCCCTGATAGATGGCCGCCACGATCTCGGGGATTGTCCTGTCGCCTGCGTTCAGCCGGTTGAGGATAGAGGCTTCACGCTGGCGGCGGTGATGGATGAGGGCGCGCACGAAGCGCTGCGGGTCCTGGACGGGGCCGCCATGGCCCGGCCAGTAGATCGTCTCATCCCGGCCCCTCAGCTTGTCGAGGGAGGCCATGAAATCGCTCATGGAGCCGTCGGGCGGGGCGACCACGGTCGTGGACCAGGCCATCACGTGATCGCCGGAAAACAGCGCCTTTTCCTCCGGCAATGCGAAGGCGAGGTGGTTGGCCATATGCCCGGGGGTCGCGAGGGCCTCCAGAGTCCAGCCGGGTCCCTGGATCGCATCGCCCTCCGCCATTTCCTGATCGGGCACGTAATCCTTGTCGGAGCTGGCTTCGAGCTTGTTGACCTCGCCGGAAAAGAGAGGACGGGCGCTCCGGTGCGGACTGCAGCCGACGATGCGCGCGCCCGTTGCCGCCTGGATCGCCCGCGAGGCAGGAGAATGATCGCGATGGGTGTGGGTGATGACGATATGCGTTACCGTCTCCCCCTTCACAGCATCGAGCAGGGCCGCGATATGCTCCGGCTCGTCGGGGCCGGGATCGATGATCGCGACCTCGCCATTGCCGACGATATAGCTGCAGGTGCCGGTGAAGGTGATCGGGCCTGGATTGTTGGCGACGATTCGGCGGACCAGGGGGCTCACGCGCATGCATTCGCCCGCGAGGGCAGGGGGACGAACGTCGAAAGTGAGGTCGTCTGCCATGAAGGATCCTTGGAAATCTCTGCCCGGTGGTGTCATCTTGGCCGTGCCGCAGCTTGAGGCCCCGGCCAGACCCACCTATAAGGCTTATGAGTCCGCCTGCGAATGGCGGAATGATCTGGAGATTTCATTTATGACGACTGGCGCTTCTTCGCTGTCTTCTCCGTCGACCCTCGTCGGCCTGATCTGGCCGTCCCGGAACGACGCCCGCTTCGCTGCTTTGCGCGCTATCGCCCTCATGGCCATCGGCACCGCGCTGCTCACCCTCTCGGCCAAGGTCCAGGTGCCGCTGCCCTTCGTCCCCATGACGCTGCAGACCCTGGTGGTGCTGATCATCGGCGCATCCTACGGCTGGCGCCTCGGCGGCGCGACCGTCGCGGCTTATCTGCTCCAGGGCGCCATGGGCCTGCCGGTCTTCGCCGGCCCGGTCGCCGGCATCGGCTACTTCATGGGCCCCACAGGCGGGTTCCTCTTCGGCTTCCTGGCAGCTGCCGTCGTCATGGGCTTCATGGCTGAGCGCGGCTGGGACCGCTCGCTCCTTCGCGTCATCGTCATGATGACCATCGGCCACGCGGTGATCTTCGCCTTCGGCCTCGGCCAACTCGCGATGGTGATGCCCTTCGCCAAGGCCTGGACCGTCGGCGCAGCACCCTTCATCGCCGCCACCATCGTCAAGACGGCTCTCGCCGTCGCGCTAATGCAGGCCGCATGGTCGGTGACCCGCCGCAACAGCGACGCGCAGTAGTCCAGCGCTTTAAGCCAATAGCATTGAAGCCGCCTTCGGGCGGCTTCTTTCGTTTTGGGGAGTAAAAGGCCTTAACCGGCCGAGTGAACGAGCCGAAGGTTCGGCTTCGATTTCACGCTGTGGTGACGGAAGGTCAGATCGATCCATTCCTCATCGCCGCCGTTTTCGATCACGCGATAGCCCATCTGCCTGGCGATAGCCTCGACCTGGCTGAGATTGACCTTGAAAATCCAGCGGGTGAACTCGGGCGTTTCCTGATCCATCAGGACCGCCAACATGCCGATCTCGACACCCTGGTCGAAATCTTCGCTTCTGCCCGGAAAACGCAAACGCAAACCCTCGTCGAGATGGATATGTCTCATGGATAAAGCCCCTGAATTGCCTTGCCCGGCATTGTTTTGCGGAACAATAGCAACATTCTTTCCATCCCGGAAGGTGGCATGGAGGCGCATGCCCGCAAAGACCGCTTGCCTTAGAGCACTTGTCCGGGAGCAGCCCTCTGAACGGAACCCCAATTGCAGGGGCACATTAGCCTTGAGACATGCCGAATATCGGGAGGAACCTCATGGCCGAGCGGAGAATCACCGCCTTCTTCAACACTTACGATGAGGCCGCCAAGGCGGTGCAGCGTCTTGAAGCCGCACGGATTCCCGGCTTCGAGATCAGCCTCGTCTCGAACAATGCCAACAACGTTCATTCCCACCATGCCACGCGCACCTATGACGAGACGGACGATCACGATTTCGCGGGAGCGGGCGCGGCGGCAGGCACCATCGCCGGGGGTGGCGCGGGCCTTCTGGCCGGGCTCGGAACCGTGGCTGTGCCCGGCCTTGGCCCCGTGATCGCGGCGGGGTGGCTGATCTCGACCCTTGTCGGCGCCGGCGCGGGCGCGGCTCTGGGCGGGCTCATGGGAGCCCTGGCCGATGCGGGACTGAGTGATGAGGATGCCGAGGTCTATGCCGAGGGCGTTCGCCAGGGTGGAACCCTCGTGACGGTGCGGGTGGACGAGGCCGAGATGGACCGCGTCGTAGATATTCTCGACGATGAGGGGCGGATCGAGCCTGGCCGGGCCAAGAGGGACTGGCGCTCGGAGGGAGCTGCTCCGCCTATCGGTGCCGCAGCATCCACCACGACCGGCCTCACCACGGATCTTATGCCCACTCCCTTCGACGAGGAGGAGGACGACACGCTTCACGTAGAGCTGGAGGACGAGCGCTTGCGCCGCGTGACTGGCACGGACCCTGACCGGACCTGAACGAAAAAGGGCGGGAGGCCGGTGATGGCCTCCCGCCCTCGCAGTGGAAACTAAGCTCAGCGGCTCTTGCGCAGAGCGTTGTCGAGGCTCCAAGCACCGCCGCCGGCCGCGGCCAGGAACAGGAACACGAAGCAGTAGAGGATCGCCGCATCGCCGCCGTTGAGGACGGGGAAGGGGCTGCGCGGGGCATGGGCCATCCAGTAGGCGGCCGCCATCAGGCCTGAGAGAACGAAGGCCACCGGGCGCACGAAGAGGCCCAGAATCAGAAGCGCCCCGCCCAACAATTCGAGCATGCCCGCAATCCAGGGAAGGCTGAACGCGCCCGGCAATCCGCCTTCGGATGCTGGGAAGCCAAGAATCTTCTGCGTGCCGTGCA
>NZ_JBFUMH010000217.1:0-6938 GCF_054049475.1 Microvirga sp. P5_D2
GGGTTCATGCGCCGCCGGCGTTTGTTCAGGGAATGCGTTCGACCCTAAGCGGGAATTTCCCCCGCGTGAGCAAGGACTCAAAGCTACCCTCGAAGCGGCCGAGGCGGATCAGACCTTCCGACCATCGATAGCCAGCATAGAACAGCGCCAAATTGCCCCAAGGCGCGAAGTAGCAGAGATCGCCAGGCGCCTCGCTGCCGAACGGTCCGCTTCCCTCTTCGGTCAACTTGCGCGGGAGATAGGCGATCTTCTCATTGTTCGCGTAGTTGTCGATCGTAAGGTCCAGCGGCAGAAGCGACACCAGATCGCGTGCCGACGGATTGTCGTAGAGGGTTGCGGCCATACTGTGATTGTTGAAGGTCAACCTTATTCTCATGTCGGTTGGCTCCTGACTTGCCGGATTGTTCCCTTCTTGCGCGAAGGATGGCTTGGATAGGACAACGCTCGCAAACATTGCACCGAGCAGCGCGCGGCGAAGCGGCGAAAAAGACTGACCTGTCATGGCAAGCACTCCTCCAAGCGTTGATTCCGTATCGCAGAAACCGATCGGGCACAGAGGGCAGCCGCAGCAACGCTAACCACGAGGATGAATGCACTGAACGCGAAGGTCACCTGATAGCCCTCATGGTCGAACAGCAAGCCGCCAGATGATGCGCCGAGCGCGATCGCGAGCTGAATGACTGCCACCATAAGACCACCGCCGGCTTCGGCATCGTCGGGCAGCGCTTTGCTGAGCCATGTCCACCAGCCGACCGGCGCCGCAGTACCGATCAGCCCCCACATCGCAAGCAGTGACGTGGTCGCGAACGGCGAATCGCCAAGCAGCGTTAGGCTGATGCCGATCGCCGCCATGAGCAGCGGCAGGACGATGAGCAAGCTGTAAAGCCGTGTCTTGAGCAGGAGCCCGATCAAATAGGTGCCGAGCACGCCTGCTCCGCCGATGACAAGAAGGATCAGGGAGAGCGCCGACGTGTTCACTCCGGTGACCGTCTCGAGAAATGGGCGCAGGTAGGTCTGGAGGACGAATTGGCCCATAAAGAACAGCGAGACTGCCGCCATGCCAAGCGGGACGTTCCGGCGGCGCAGGACGCGGAACACGGTCCCGCTTTGCTCCATCTTCACAGACATCGACGGGAGGCTGACGAACAGCCAGACGAGCGTAATAGCCGCGAGGGGCACGACGGCGAAAAAGGAACCGCGCCAGCCAATATATTGGCCGAGGAAACTCCCCAGCGGGGCTGCGATCGTGGCCGCAAGCGCGTTGCCGCCATTGAGCAGGCCAAGCGCGCGCGGCACCTGGGATTGCGGCACCAGGCGCATGACGGTCGCTGCCGACATCGACCAGAATCCGCCGATGACGACGCCAACGAGCGCCCGGCCCGCCATGAAGATCGCGGTGTTCGGCGCGAAGGCGACCATCGCGCCGGAGACCATCATCAGCAGCGTGAGGCCTAGCAGCACGGTACGGCGGTCGATGCCGCGYGTCAGACTGGAGATCGAGAGGCTCGTCAGAACTGCGAACAGCCCGGAGACGGCGATTGCCTGGCCGGCCGTTCCCTCGCTTACACCGAGGTCGGAGGCGATGAGGGTCAGGAGACTGACCGGCATGAATTCGGAAGCAATCAGCGTTCCGACACAGAGCGTTAACGCGAAGACGGCGCCCCACTGTGCGGTCTCTGGGGAGTATCCGCTCGTTACCGTGGTATCTCCGTGCTTCATGACTGGTCCTTGCTTTTATTGGAAAGCACGCCCGGCGTCCTTTGGGTTGCCGGGCATGCCATGTTGTGATGCTCGTATCGGCAAGTCGGTTACGAGCTCAACTTCCCGCGAAAGAAGTCGGCTAGTTTGTCGAACGGGATCAGGTCGGCGCGGTCATAAAGGTCGACATGGCCGGCGTTCGGCACGATGTAGAGTTCCTTCGGCTCCCCTGCCCGCTTGTAGGCGTCTTCGCTGAATTCCTTGGAATGCGCCTTGTCACCCGTAATGAAGAGCATCGGTCGCGGGGAAATCGTCTCGATGTCGTTGAACGGATAGAAGTTCATGAACCTGACCACGCTGCTCATCGTCGGTTTCGTCGTCAGCTCCGCCTGCTGCCCCTTGGGGGTGTAGGCGCCTCTGGGTGTCCGATAGAAGTCGAAGAACTCGCGCTGGATCGGATCGGTGCTCTCGGTGAGCTCGTTGACCGTGCCGGGAATGTACTGCGTCTCTCCGCCAGTGAATTCGACCAGACGCTGAGCCGTCGCTTTCTGGATGAACTCTTTGCGCTGCTCGAGCGTCACCGAATGCTTCAGCCCGTTTCGGAACGCTGCCCCCATGTCATACATGCTGACGGTCGCAATGGCTTTGAGGCGCGGGTCGATCTTAGCCGCGCTGATGACGAAGCTGCCGCTGCCGCACACGCCGATTGCGCCGATGCGCTCCTGGTCGACGAAGGGCTGCGTGCTCAGGAAGTCCACTGCGGCACTGAAGTCGTCGGAATAGATGTCTGGCGCCACCAGGTGACCAGGTGTACCCTCGCTTTCACCCCAGAAGGACAAGTCGATGGAGAGCGTCACGAAACCCTGCTCGGCCATCTTTGTGGCGTAGAGATCCGCGCTCTGCTCCTTCACCGCTCCCATCGGATGTCCGACGACGATTGCGGCCAGCTTCGCGTTCGGCTGCATGTCCTTGGGCGTAAAGAGGTGGCCCGCCACCTTCATGTTGTACTGGTTCTGGAAGGTGACGCTCTTCACGTCGACCCTATCGCTCTTGTAGAAGTTGTTGGCTCCGCGTGACAGGTCTTGAGCGAGCGCCGGAGAGGCACTGACGGCAATTCCGGAAACAGATCCCAGCATAATTGCGAGACTCAAAGCGAATTCCTTCATCTCAATTTTCCTTTTCTATTCTGGTTGACCGCTTTTCAGCCTTGCTATGGCTGCGATCATCGAACAGCTGCACCGATATTCTTCGCGCCTAGCCAGAACGCTTGGCTTGAACGCCAATCTAGCGGGTGCTAACTCATAGGATTAGATGCTATATTGATCATGATCCTATAAGCAGAGGTTATGAATGTTTCGCGAGACCGTTAGCGATCTCATCGCCTTCATCGCTGTCGCACAGGAAGGCAGTTTCACACGGGCTGCCATTCGACTGGGTGTCTCCCAGCCAGCCTTGAGCCAAGCGATAAGGGGTCTCGAAGAGCGGCTGGGTGTGCGACTACTGAACCGCACCACCCGCAGCGTCGCTCCTACAGAGGCCGGCGAGCGTCTTCTCCGCAGCACCGAGCCACAATTTGCTCAGATCGAAGGAAGTCTCCTGGCGCTCACGGAGCTTAGGGATAAGCCATCAGGAATCGTTCGCATCACGTCGACCCAGCACGCCGCCGAAACGCTCCTCTGGCCGAAGCTGTCGAAGCTGATGCGCGAATACCCCGACATTACGGTCGAGCTCGTGACCGATGAGGGCCTGACCAACATCGTGAGCGAACGTTTCGATGCCGGCGTTCGGGTCGGCGAATTCGTTGAGAAGGATATGATCGCGGTGCGCATCGGGCCGGAGATGCGGCAGGCGATTGTCGGAACGCCGGACTACTTCACGACGCACCCGGTGCCGAAGCGTCCCGAAGACCTGACCGGTCACCGCTGTATCAATCTGCGGCGCGTCACGCGCGGAGGATACTTTCCCTGGGAGTTCGAGAAACGCGGCCGCGAAATCAACGTGCGCGTCGAGGGTCAGCTCGCGGTCAACAGTCTGGAGCTCGCACGGAGCGCCGCCCTGGACGGGCTCGGGCTCGCTTATCTGCCTGAGGATCTCGTTGAAGAGCAGATCGCGAAAAAGCAGCTTGTGCGGGTGCTGGAAGATTGGTGCGAACCTTACCCCGGTTACCACCTCTATTACCCAAGCAGCCGGCAGCACGCGCCAGCCTTTGCAGTCGTGCTGGAAGCGCTTCGCTTTCGCGGCTGATAGCAGCAAACTGCTGGCAGATAATGGTGAGCGCAGCTCTGCTCGTCCTGTCGCTCAGCGCGGTTATTCTGCTCTCGAAGATGTTTGCTGCTGTCGTGGAGGCAGGCACAACGCTCATCGGCGCTCCTGAGGTGGTGGTCGGAGTCGGCGTAGCTTTTTTGGTCCTTTTGCCGGAGAGCATGGCAGCGGTCCGGGCAGCGCGAGGAAATAAGCTGCAGAAGAGCCTCAACTTGGCACTAAGATCGTCACGTACCATCATCAGCCTGACTATTCCTGCAGTTGCGGTGGTCAACCTCATGCTCTAGAGGGAGCTCATGCTGGGCCTAGACGGCGAGGACACCGTCCTGCTCATGCTCACGGCTGTCGTCAGTCTTCTCACCTTTGGCACCGGGCGGACAAATATTCTGTATGGCTTCGTTCGCCTCGTGATTTTCGTGACCTTCCTGTTCCTTGTATTTGTCCCTTAGGTGCGAAGGCACCTGTTCAAATCACTTCTCGTCCGGCTTCTTATCTGGCGATGGGATTCCGTCGTCTCCGTAGCCTCGCCGCCCGTTGAGTTTTACCTTCGGGAGCGGTTCGGGACGATCTTCCAGCATTCTCACGGCTTTCCAGACCGAGTTCACAACTCTTTGGGTGATACTGAGATGGCTTTTGCTCATGATTGACTCATTCCTTCAATCGTACCGCGCTGTGACAGTTATCCTGCTCCAACTTCGCCGCTTGCTTTTGGGTCAAGGTCGTCTGAGAACCCGACTGTCAGCAGGTGCTGATTGGCTCTGTCCATGATCTCGACGCGCCAGCTTCGCCGGTCCTCGCCCTTCTGGTCGCCTTCGGTGATCATGACGCGCGCCTTGGCTATTGCGGCCTCTCGCGCAGTTTGAAGGTCAGGATACGAGTCTCCTTCGGGGTCTTCGAGGAAGCCGCCTTCAGTCCGGATGTTGAAGTAGTAGAGAGCCGTTTCCGCACTGTGCTCGGGCGCAAAGGGCGACTCCTGAGAAGGATGACCTGATCGGGGCGCGCCACCCTCATCATCCCACCTTCTGAGATCCTGACGCTGGCTTGGCTTCTTCGGATCGTTACTCATGTTGGAAGGATAGGACAGCTACCAGACTTTTTGATGGCTATTGCGGTTTCCAAGCGCCCACTCGAAGATCGCCGCCGATCAGCACCCTGTGCAGATGCCTCTCATGAGAACCTTCATCTTGCGATCCCAGATACGCTCTTGCGTCTCAGCTTTTGTTCGGACGGCTCTGCCCATCGCCGCCGATTCTTCGGTTGTATATTCCTTTTCCGAGGAAGCTTTTGGCTTCCATGCCTCAGGCGTAGCCGTGTCTTTTGAATAAGCGGAATGAGGTAGAACTAGTAAGGCAAGCATGGCTGTAACGGTTATGAGCCGCATAGGAAATCCCCTTGAGGAGCACACCTAACGGCCCCATGCTTAGATATAGAGACCGAAGTCTGGATCCGTAGCCCTCCTGTATGAYGATGAGTGGCAGACAATAGCGCATCGAGATCCCTTACACCTCTCCAGCTTCACCATCTTGCCACACGTCGAGAGCTATTTGACCGAATGAAAATGAATTTTGAAGCACCGGCCTGGCTCATCTTCTGGCCTGATTATGACGGGGCTGTGCGTGGCGAGGAGTTCCCAACCCTCAATCGAGCTCTTGTCGCCGCACAGCAGGACCATATACCTCGTATCCATTGGATCGTGACCGGTAGCGGTGACGTTCTTCGGCCTTGGCATATTGCTTCGTTGCTCGCTCGTCACCAGACTCGACTTTGACTGTCGATAGAGAGAATAGGTGTCATGAGTGATTTTGAACTCAACCGGCCAGCTCAGGTTGCGTGGTCTGCGCCAGATGAGCCGAGACGACAGGAGACGGACGATCCTGGGACGGTTCGATCGTTCAGCAGCCTGCGCGATGCTATCGTCTTCACTCTAGAGGACTTGCCGGAACGGTATCGTGCCAGCGCCCGCATAAAAGTCACGGATGGAGGCTCTTTGGATTTCGACCAGATCGAACGGATCTACGGCGAAATCATCAAGTCCTGACGCGCTGGAGGCCGTCGGCGGTCTTCTCCAGGCGAATTGCTCCCGGAGTTGCTGGGCAAGTTGTCGGATCTGCTCGGGTTCAGCCGTATTGCGCCGGTTCGGGATAAGATCTTGCTCTTCATCCACTCTCTTGATCCGCTTCCCGCCCAACCGCATCATCCCCTCGCGCCGCCATCTTCCTGGAGTTGGGATTCCCCAACGACCCGATCATACGTCTGATCATCGCCGCGGATCTGATATTGAGGCTCCCGGTCTCCGGCGGGGAGAAGGAAGACGATCTCGTAATGGCCCCTCCAAAGATCATGGGGTGGATAAGCCTCGGCGTAGTTGACGTGCTGGCCGACGGCATAGCGATGCGTTCTCATGACAGCATCCTTTCCAGATCGTCCTCGGGCAAAGTCGTCTATCCTGCTTGTTTATCACCAAGACCAGCCGCGCACGGCGATCAAGTACATGGCAACAGAGGCCGCGATCACAACGATGATGAGCGTCAGGTTCAGTGGGGCATTGTTCCAGGGCTGGCGGGATTTATCGAACATCTTGTCCTCCATTATCGCAGGGTTTTGGGATGTTTGATCGCTCCCTCTCGAGTGCCCATTCCATACAGGAGGAGACATCCGGCGATGAGCAAGGCTGAGATAATCGCTTGGCTTAACATCTTGCTGCTTCTTACCTGAGACAAGGCGGGCAGGATAAGTAACTAATCCTGTCAGTCGCCTAATTTATTGTTCTACAGCATATGTCATTATGTAAATTCTAGATATTTAAATCGTATTTATTTGATATTTAGTTATTTATTACCCCTGTAATCGTGATTTTAGTTCCCATATTAAGTTGAGGCGAATTTTAGGACTTTCTTTGCGATTGCCGAAGGTTCGCATGTGAGAGGTGGAGGTTCCCCATGTGCCTGAACAGCCGCTTCATGTTCGATCTTCAACAC